>JAGRJD010000045.1 GCA_020442915.1 Thiothrix sp.
CACTGGTGGCAGACCGAAACCGGCTGGGGCATCACCGCCAACCTGCGCGGGATTGAGCCGATGCCGATCAAGCTGGGCTCCTCCACGGTGCCGACACCGGGTTTCAATGTGAAGATTCTGGACGACGCAGGCCAGGAGCTGCCGGCCAGCGAGCAGGGCTTCATCGCGCTCAAGCTGCCACTGCCGCCGGCCTGTCTGGCCACGGTCTGGGGCAATGTGGACAAGTTCAAGGAAAGCTACCTGTCGATGTTCCCCGGCTATTACGCCAGCGGTGATGGTGGCTATATCGACGAAGATGGCTATGTATTCGTCATGGGCCGTGTGGATGATGTCATCAATGTCGCCGGCCACCGCCTGTCCACCGGCGAGATGGAAGAGGTGCTGGGCGGCCACCCGGCAGTGGCCGAATGTGCCGTGATTGCCCGCGATGATGACCTCAAGGGCCAGATTCCCATGGGGCTGGTGGTATTGAAATCCGGGGTGGAAATCGACGAAGCCGCACTGGGCAAGGAGCTGGTACAGATGATCCGCAGCAGCATCGGTGCGATTGCCTGCTACAAGGATACCTATATCGTCAAGCGCCTGCCGAAAACACGCTCCGGCAAAATCCTGCGCAAGAACATGCGTCAGATGATCAATGCTCAGCCGTACATTGTGCCGTCCACCATTGATGATCCGGGCATCATGCCGGAACTGGAGGAACTGCTGAAACAACGGGGCGTGATCGGGTAATCACACGCCTGCCTGCCCGGCGGCAATCCAGCCGCACGGGCAGCAACAGCAGGCAATCAGCTCCCGGCCACCCGGAACAGCCGTGCGTGTCAACCCCAGCGTGACACGATCACCCGTCCGCCCCCCCGCTGCTCCATCAGCGTGGTGCGGGCACTGTAACGGCCATCCACCACATAATCCGGCTCGGAGGACCAGCTGACGGTCGAAGCGACCACCCGGCCACCGGCATCCAGCATCACCGTCACCTCTTCCGCATACACGTTCACAATCGCAAGCCCGACCCCTTCCACACTGGTCTCCGACGAGGCGTCGCGCACGTCATCATAAGAGCCCACCGCCAGTACCAGCCGGCGGGTATGGCCGGCGGCATCCTTTTCCACCGTAATGATGGTGACGGTATGGTCAAAGCTTCCATCACCGCTGTGGTCGATGAAAATCACGTTGCCGGGTTCCAGCTGGTCCACCGGTACTTCCGGACGGCTGCTGTCCCCCCGGTTGTCACGCAGCGGGTTCCAGTCAAACAGGCGGGTGGTGGACCTGGCCACCCGATCGGCACTGATTTCCGGATAATGCACATTCACGCCGTAAAGCATGGAATGATCCGGGTCCAGCGCCTGGATGTTCAACATGGCCTGGTAGCCGGGGCGGCGCACCCGGCTGGTGCTGATGCGTGCCAGCCGGTCGGCACGGGTGAAAAGCCCCTGAGGCCGGTCCGGCGTGGCCACAATCCATTGTTTCTCACGCTCGCCGGGGCGCAGCACCGGATGTGGCAGGTCCACCATGCGGTCCTGTTTCAGTTGTTTGCGGAACTGGTCCACCAGAAACAGGGCAATGTTCTTGCAATCGCCTTCCACCCGGTTCTGCTTCATCACTTCCCAGTAATGACCGACAAACACCCCGAAAGCACTGCGAATGGCACGGCTGCCCCAGTTGAATACTTCTGCCGTGCTGTTGAGCGTAACGGGTGGCAGGCCCAAGGCCCGGAAACCGGACAGATAGGCCAGCGCATCCGGTGCCCTGGCTGCCGGTGTACGGGCATCGTAGCCGCGCAGCTCACGATCCAGACGTTGCAGCAGGGCCTGATCCACACTCCCGCTGGCACTGAGCCCATGACGGCTCTGGAAAGCCATCACCGCCTGCCGGGTCAGACTGCCGAACACCCCGTCACACAGGTCATGCAGCAGACCCAGCCGGCCCAGCGCATACTGAAGCGCCACCGTCTGTGCTCCACGTGCACCCCGCCCCAGCTGGCCCTGCAGCCCGGAGGGGAAGGCATTGGCCAGCGCCGGGTCCTGAAAGCCGGTAAAGCTTGCGGGTTGCGGTCGGGGTGATGACGGAGCCGGGGCCGGTCCGGTCAGGGGCTCGGCCAGGGCACGCAGCACGTTGACCATGATCCCGACCCGGGTCGGATCAACCGGGGAACCAAGCGCCACCGAATCACGCCGACCGTTGCGATCGAAATGATCCAGTGCATCAAACAGGGCTCCCAGCTCCCCGTCACCGGCCAGATAGCCGTCCCGGTTGCGGTCCAGCGCCCCGAAATCAATACCACCCAGCCGGGCATCACTGCGTGCCCGTACCACACTCAGGCGCAAGCCTGCCAGTTCCTGTAAAAACGCATCGCGGGTGAGGGTTGTCATCCTTAATCTCCCTGATCAGTCAACCGGTTGTTTCCGGCAGTATGGCACCGGTGCCGGCAAAAGCACAGCAAAGCGGCAACTTCTGCGCTCGACCTGATCCACATCTCTTTCCCTTGACTGAACAACGTGCTTATAATGGGCCGAAATGACAACCTCAGGCAGATTCTTATGCAAGACGAGTTTTTAAAGGAACTGGTACAATCACAAGCCAACGTGTACTGCTTTCTTTCCAACGGCATCAAGCTCGAAGGCCAGATCACCACGTATGACCAGTTTTCCCTCATGCTGACCTCCTCCCGCGGGCCGGCTTCCTATCAGCTGGTCATGAAAAACGCCATCTCCACCATTGTCCCCCAGCGGGAAGGTGCCGCTCCCCACAAGACCTTCTGAAGCCGCCCGCTGAAGCCGCCCGGCCCTGATTTACCCGTTATTGCTGCAAATCATCATTGACTGATCAGTCAATCACTTTTACTCTACGTTTTTTCCACGGCATGCAACCTTTCCAGCCCGGGAAGGTCTCGCCCGCCAGATCACAGATCGGGAGTTTGCGCATGAATTATTCCTGGCTTGGGGTACTCAAGGCCGGACTGGGCGGAAACCAGTCCTGGACACCGGCCTGGCCGGATCAGGAGCCACGGGAAGGCTACGACGTGGTGATCATCGGCGGGGGTGGCCATGGTCTGGCAACGGCCTACTACCTCGCCCGTGACTTTCCGGGGAAGAAGGTGGCCGTGCTGGAAAAGGGTTATATCGGCGGCGGCAACACCGGGCGCAATACCACCATCGTACGCTCCAATTACCTCTGGGATGAGGCTGCCGACCTTTATGAACATGCACTCAAGCTCTGGGAGGACCTGAGCGAAGAGCTGGATTACAACGTCATGTTCAGCCAGCGCGGGGTCTATAACCTCGGCCACTCCCTGCAGGACATGCGTGACATCGAACGCCGGGTCAATGCTAACCAGCTCAACGGCATTGATGCCGAAGTGGTCTCCACCACCGAACTCAAACAGCGCATTCCGATCATGGAAACCGGCGCCCATACCCGCTATCCGGTACTGGGCGCCTCATTCCAGCCACGCGGCGGGGTGGCACGGCATGATGCCGTAGCCTGGGGCTTCGCCCGTGCTGCCGCTGCACGCGGGGTCGACATCATCCAGAACTGTGAAGTACACGCCCTGGACATTGAGGCCGGGCGCATCAGGGGGCTTGACACCTCACGCGGCTATATCCGGGCGGGTCAGGTCGGCAGTGTGGCTGCCGGGCATTCGAGCGTGATTGCCGCCATGGCGGGCCTGCGCCTGCCGCTGGAAAGCCACCCGCTGCAGGCGTTTGTCTCCGAACCCATGAAGCCGGTGCTGCATACCGTGGTCATGTCCAATGGCGTGCACGGCTATGTCAGCCAGTCCGACAAGGGGGATCTTGTGATCGGAGCCGGGATCGACAGCTATAGCGGCTATTCCCAGCGCGGCAGCCCGCACCTGATCGACCATGCCGCCGCCGCCATCCTGCAGCTGTTTCCGGTGTTTTCACGTGCCAAAATCAACCGCCAGTGGGGCGGGATTGTGGATGTGTGTCCGGATGCCTGCCCGATCATCAGCCCGACCCCGGTTGAGGGGCTTTATTTCAACTGCGGCTGGGGGACCGGCGGCTTCAAGGCCACCCCTGGTTCCGGGCATGTGTTTGCGCACACCATCGGACAGGACAGCCCGCACCCGCTGGCCCTGCCCTTCCATCTGGACCGGTTCACCACCGGGGCCCTGATCGATGAACACGGTGCTGCCGGTGTCGCCCACTGATCATTCTGCCAAGCGCCAAGGAGAATCCACATGTTCCTGATTACCTGCCCGTACTGCGGCGAGGCCCGTGAAGAACAGGAGTTCAGCTATGCCGGTGAAGCGCTGATCAAGCGGGCACCACTGGATTCCAGCGATGCCGAATGGGGCGACTACCTCTTCAACCGCAACAACACCAAAGGCCCGACCCTGGAACAATGGCAGCACACCCTGGGCTGTCGCAAGCTGTTCATGGTGGAGCGCAATAACGTCACCAATGACATTCTGGCCATCAAAACCTTTGAATCACTGCGGAGTGACTCATGAAACGCCTGCCTCCCCAACCCTGTGAACGCATCAACCGCAAGCAGCGCCTCAGCTTCAAATGGCACGGGCGCTGGTACTCCGGTTTCGCCGGGGATACCCTGGCTTCGGCCATGCTGGTCAATGACGTCACCCCGGTGGCACGCAGCTTCAAGTACGGCCGCAGGCGCGGCATCATGGCCGCTGGCGTGGAGGAACCCAATGCACTGGTGACGCTGGAAAGCGGCAGCCACCACCATACCCCGAATGTCCGGGCCACCGATGCCGAGCTTTACGAGGAAATGCAGGTCCAGGCGGCCAGCGGTGTACCGTCACTTGAACATGACATCCGCGCCTGGCTCAAGCCCCTGCACCGGTTCATGTCTGCCGGGTTTTATTACAAGACCTTCAAGGCCCCGAAAAACTGGTGGCCGTGGTATGAAAAGGGTCTGCGCCGGTTCTCCGGCTTTTCAGCAGCACCGAGCGAACCGGATGCCGAGCATTATGATCACCAGTATCATCATGCCGATATCGCCGTGGTCGGGGCCGGTCCTGCCGGAATGGCAGCGGCCCTGGCGGCAGCTCAAGGGGGTGCCCGCGTCATCCTGCTGGACGAGCGCCCGGCCCCGGGCGGGGAAATGGTCAGTGACTGCGCCACCGATCAACAGGCCCGTCAGTGGTTTGAAGCCACCCGTCAGGCACTGGAAACACAGGCAAATGTCAGCATCCTGACCCGCACCACCGCCTATGCCCTGCATGACTACAACCTGCTGCTGGCGCTGGAGCGGCGTCAGGATCATCTGGCCCTGAAGGCGCGTAATCCGCAACACTCACGCCAGCGCTCGCATCGCATCCGCGCCCGGCAGGTGATTCTGGCCACCGGCAGCCACGAGCGCCCGCTGCTGTTCGCCAACAATGACCTGTCCGGGATCATGCTTGCCAGTGCCGTGCGCCGTTATCTGCATGAATATGCCGTGCTGTGCGGAGATGAAGTGGTGATCGCCGGCAATAACGACAGTATTTATGTGCTGGCTTCCGAGCTGCTGAATGCCGGGGTCAGGCCGGTGGTGGTCGACAGCCGCGACAGCAGCCTGGATACCGCCGCCCTGCAGCAGCGCGGTGCCGTCGTGCGCACCAACCATGCCATCATCGAAGCGGTCGGCAGCAGCCGGGTCACGGCGGTGCGTATTGCCGAAATCCGCCAGACCGGAAACCGCTGGGACATCGTCAGCCTCAAGGAAACCCTGCCCTGCAATCTGGTCGCCCTGTCCGGCGGCTTCAGTCCGGTGGTGCATCTGGATTGCCATACCGGCTCCAGGCCGGTGTTTTCCGGTGAATTTCAGGCTTTCATGCCGGCCTGCGACCGCCCGAACCGCTTTGTGGCCGGGAGTGTCAATGCCCATCCCGACTGGGCCGGGTGCCGGGATGATGGTATGCATGCCGCTGCCAGCGCACTGGCGGCACTGGCGCTGACGCCTTCCAGCCCCGCTGAAAAACCCCGGCGCAAAAGCCTGGGCACCGGCCCGTTCCTGTACCTGTCCCATAAACCCGACAAGGTGTTTCTGGACATGCAGAACGATGTCAAGGCCTCCGATATTGCCCAGGCCATTGCGGAAAACTACCGCTCCATCGAGCACATCAAGCGCTATACCGCGCTGGGTTTCGGTACCGATCAGGGCAAGACCGGCAATGTCAACGGCATTGCCGTGGCATCCGCTGTCACCGGCATTCCGATGGAGCAGATCGGCACCACCACCTTCCGCCCCATGTATACCCCCGTGACCATGGGCGCACTGGCGGGTGAGGAAACCGGGCTTCTGTATGACCCGCAGCGTTTCACCCCGATGCAGCATTCCCATGTGCAGGCCGGGGCACAATTCGAGGTCGTGGGACAGTGGATGCGGCCCTGGTATTTCCCGCAGGGTGATGAAGACCTGCACACCGCCGTGGCACGCGAGTGTCAGGCCGCCCGCCAGAGCCTGGCCATGATGGATGCCTCGACCCTCGGCAAAATCGACATTCAGGGCCCGGATGCACGCGAACTGCTGGCACGGGTGTACACCAATGCCTGGGCAAAACTGGCACCGGGCAAATGCCGCTACGGCCTCATGTGCGACGAAAACGGCATGATCATTGATGACGGGGTGACCGCCTGTGTGAGCGATACCCATTTCATCATGACCACCACCACCGGCGGAGCCGCCCGTGTCTATGCCCATCTGGAACGCTGGCACCAGACCGAATGGCCGGAACTCAGGGTCTGTTTCACCAGTGTCACCGATCACTGGTCCACCACCGCCGTGGTCGGCCCCAAAGCGCGCCGGCTGATGGAAAAAATCTGCAGCGACATTGATTTCAGTGTCGAAGCCTTCCCGTTCATGGACTGGCGTGAAGGTACCGTGCTCGGGGTTCCGGCACGGGTGATGCGCATCAGCTTTTCGGGTGAGCTGTCCTATGAAATCAACGTGCAGGCCAATTACGGGCGTTATATCTGGGACCAGGTGCATGAAATCGGGCAGGCATGGAACATCACTCCTTATGGCACCGAAAGCATGCACGTGCTGCGGGCCGAAAAGGGCTACATCATTGTCGGTCAGGATACCGATGGTTCCATCACACCCCATGACGCCGGTATGGGCTGGGCGGTGGCCAGAAACAAGCCCTACCCCTTCATCGGGCTGCGCTCCCTGAGCCGCAGCGATACCGCCCGCGCAGATCGCAAGCAGCTGGTGGGGCTTTTGACCGCAGACCCGGACACCGTGCTGCCGGAAGGCTGCCAGCTGGTACGTCACCCGGAGGATAGCGCCATGCTCGGGCATGTGACCTCCAGCTACCACAGCCCGACCCTGCAGCGCTCGATTGCCATGGCCGTGGTCAGAAACGGCTTTGCCCTGCAGGGGGAAACCATTTATGCCCGCCCGGTTTCCGGTGAGACCCTTCCGGTACTGATCCGCGATACCAACTTTTACGATGCAGGCAAGGAGCAACTTGATGGCGAACGTTGAGCCGGTATTTGAAACCGCATTGGCACATGTCGATACCTCGGCCATGTCCGAACCGGACTTCAATGTCACTGAAGTCCGCGACTTTGCCTGTGTGCTACTACGCATTCATCCACAGACAGCCGGTGCCGGTGCTGCACTGGCACGGCTGGGGCTGGCATTTCCACCGGCACTCGGTATCCACGCCATTCCGCAGCAGCGCCTGCTGATGAAATGGATCAGTCCGGATGAATACCTTGTCACCCTGCCCGTGACCGACAAGGCTGCTTTCATCGAACAGGCCGAAACGGCTTTTGCGGGCCTGTTTGCTGCGGTGGTCGACAACACCGGCGGCTATTCCCTGCTGCGCATCGGCGGCGGGCAGCGCTACGCGGTTTTAAGCAAACTGTGCTTTTATGACCTCAAGGGCAATCTGCCGGTCGGCAAGGTGGTTTCCACCGCGCTGGCCAAGGCTCCGGCCATTTTCTACCGCGTGCAGGAGGATGAGCTTTACTGCCTGCTGCGCGGGTCGTTTGCCGATTATGGCTGGAAAATCCTGCTGACCGCCAGTGCAGAGTTTCTGTGACTGTGTTTACTGCTCGGGCCGGCAAGTGCTTTGGCACTTGCCACCAAGCTGTATTAGACTTGCCGTTAATGACACAACGAAAACGGAAGGGGTCGGAGCATGCATGCCAGAAACGGTTTATCCTTCAAGGGGCTGATGCCAGCCCTGATACTGGCCACACTACTCAGCGGCTGTGATGATGAAAACGTGCAGGAGGTCGTGGATGGCCTGTTCGAGGACAAGGACTACTCCAGTGAAATCACCTGGCCGGCCCGGACCAACAGTGCCTGTCCGGACTGGGGCCGACGTGAGACTGTCACGGTCAGTGAATCCATGCAGCTGCCGCAGAACTGCGTGTTTGAACAGGTCACGGTCCTTATCAACCGTCCCGATGTGGATTTCGACTGTAACGGAGCGGTATTCAACGGCATTATCGATAAGGTCCGGCACGAATACGGTGACTCCTACCGCCCGCCGGAAACGGCTCCACAGGGGGTGGCCTTCCGCATCCGCAACAGTGAAACGGCAGCCACACCACTGCGCAATATCACCATCCGCAACTGCCAGATCACCAACTACATTCATGGCGTGGATGTGGCCCTGGGCCTGAGTGCCGCCACCCGGCGCGGCCTGCGGGCCGGCAGCGTGAATGAGGACAGCCTGCGTGCAGTGGCCCCCACCAATATTCAGGTATTGAGCAGTAAAATCCTCAATACCCATGGCACGGGCATCTATATCTATCCCTATGTCACCGGCTTCCAGCTGCGCAATTCGCGCATCAAGGGGACAGATGGTCCGGGGCTGTATCTGGATGCCGGTACCCGTGATGCCGTGATTCAAAAATCGGTTTTCATGGGCAACGGTTTTTCCACCTATGACACAACCAGGCTGGTCCGCTCGCCAAGGCGCAGTGATGATGCCAAGCGCGAAGCCATCGCCATTGATGCTTCATCCGGTAACCAGATACTCAACAGTACCTTCCGTGACAATGCCGATGGTGGTATCTACCTGTACAAGAACTGCTGGGAACATGCGGCCAATGCCAACCAGATTCCACGTACCGAAGGGGCCAACAGCAACCTCATTCAGGGCAACAGCTTCTACAACGAAACCAGGGCCGTGTGGCTGGCCGAGCGGGCTGACCGCGACCTGCACGCCTGGGGCTGTGGTGATCCGATGGTCTACCAGCACGATGGTGCAAAGTATTACCGGGATTATGCCCAGGACAACGTAGTGGCCGACAACCGCTTTGAAAACGTGCATGTCGGAGTCCAGATCATGGACAATAACAACACCGTGCGTGACAACGTGTTTGTGCAGAGCAAGGACTACGACATTGAGGTCGGTTCCCGCATCCGCGAATACACCCATGATCCGGTAGCCGGCAACACGATCCTGAACAACACCTTCAGCGGGACCAACGCCATCCACTACCAGTTCGGGGCACAATAGGCCCGGTTTTCCGGCTCCCGGAGCCGGCTGCGACGGATCAGTCGCCCTTCCCCGCCGCCAGCTGCGTCAGGTAACGGAACAGTTCCCGGCTGCTTTTCGGCGGCTGGTTGCGCTCCTGCTGACGGCGGGCATTGCGGATCAGATTGCGGACATGCTGCACATCCAGCCCCGGATAAATGGCCAGCAGCTCCTCCAGCGCACGATCCTGCTGCAGCAGGCGGTCACGCCAGCGCTCCAGGCGCTGGAACTGCACCACCTCGACCTTGCGCGCCACCTCCCACTGAGCCAGTTGTGCTTCAATCGGCTCCCGCTCGACACCACGCATCAGCTTGCCGATGTACTGACGCTGGCGGCGCAGGGCTCCATTGCTGCTCAGCTGCCGGAGCTGCATAATGGCATCATGCAGGTTTTCCGGCAGCTCCAGCCGGGCCAGCTGTTCCGGACGCAATGCCGCCAGGCGCTCGCCCAGTTTCTGGGCTGCCTCGGCCACACGTTTGTCCACACTGCGACTGATGTAATCAGCGTCATCTTCATCGGCATCGGTGTTATGCACGGCGAGTCCTTGTCCAGGGTTTAGCACCAGCCGGCTATGCTACCCGAATGCCGGCAAGGCCCACAAGCCGCCACAGACCCGGTGATAACAAAACCTGTACACAGGACCGGTGCAATCCCTGCGCCATTGGGTTATCCTTGGCTTCGAGAGGAGGGTGGTTAATCCCTGTAAGGAGTCAAAAATGAGCAGAGAAGTTGTTGTCTTGAGCGCTGTGCGTTCTCCCATCGGTACTTTTGGCGGCTCGCTGAGCGGCATGGAGTCCAGTGAACTGGCGGGCACCGTGATGAAGGAGGCCGTGCGCCGTTCCGAAGTCGATCCCGCACAGATCAATTACGTCACCGTCGGTAACTGTATTCCCACCGACTCACGTTTTGCCTATGTTGCCAGGGTGGCCTCGATCCAGGCCGGCCTGCCCAAGGAGTCGGTCGCCATGGCCGTCAACCGCCTGTGCAGCTCCGGTCTGCAGGGCATTGTGTCCACCTCCCAGGCCATCATGCTCGGCGACTGTGATTATGGTGTCGGCGGCGGGGTCGAGGTCATGTCGCGCGGGGCCTACATGTCCCCGGCCATGCGCTCCGGTGCCCGCATGGGCAATACCGAGATGATCGACATGATGGTCGCCACCCTGACCGATCCGTTTGGCGTCGGCCACATGGGCATCACGGCTGAGAACCTGGCGGAGAAATGGAACATCACCCGTGAAGAGCAGGATGCCCTGGCGGTTGAATCCCAGCGCCGTGCGGCAGCCGCCATCGAGGCCGGCCACTTCAAGTCCCAGATCACGCCGATCACCCTGAAAACCCGCAAGGGTGAGACCGTGTTTGATACCGACGAGCATGTGCGTGCCGGTACCACCATGGAGGCACTGGCCAAAATGCGACCGGCCTTCAAGAAGGATGGGACGGTCACCGCCGGCAACGCTTCCGGCATCAATGACGGTGCGGCCTTCATGGTACTGGCGGCTGCCGATGTTGCGGCCAAGGCCGGCTACAAGCCCATGGCACGGCTGGTCTCCTATGCCGTGGCCGGGGTTCCCAACGAGCTGATGGGCGAAGGCCCGATTCCGGCCTCGAAAAAGGCCCTGCAGCGTGCCGGCCTGTCACTGGACCAGATGGACGTGATCGAATCCAACGAGGCCTTCGCCGCCCAGGCGCTGGCGGTCGCCAAAGGGCTGGGGCTGGACATGAACAAAACCAATCCGAATGGTGGTGCGATTGCACTGGGGCATCCGGTCGGCTGTTCCGGCGCCTTCATTGCCACCAAGGCACTGTATGAACTGCAGCGCACCAATGGCCGTTATGCGCTGGTCACCATGTGTATCGGCGGTGGTCAGGGGATTGCCGCTGTTTTTGAACGGGTTTAAGGGAAAGCGGGAGGGAGGCCATCAGGCCTCCCCTTCCTGCCGGCACTCACCGTCAACATAAACCCAGCGTCCGTTTTCACGCCGGAAACGGCTGGTTTCATGCAGGCTTTCTTCTCCGGCACCGTTTCGGTAACGGGCAACAAATTCCACCAGCCCGCAATCATCCTGCTCCCCACCCTGTTCAATACGCAGGATTTCCAGTCCCAGCCATTCCGTTGGCTGCCCTGTAGCCAGTTCCCTTTTGGGCGGGCGAGTCGCCCTGCTCCAGCTCCGGTACAGAAAAGCCGGATCCCGCATGACATAGGCACTGTATCGGGCGCGCATCAGCCGTTCCGCCGTGGACGCAGGTCTGCCCCGGTGCAGGGGCTGGCAACAGACCACGAAGGCCTGGCCGGACTGGCATGGACAGCAGACCATGCGCCTACTCGGCCTCCACCTGCAGGTAGGCTGGCATATCAAGCACCTGTTGCAGGGCAACGGGATCATTACGTGCATATTGACACGCGATCCGCCCGGATCGACCCCAAAAAATCGACGCATGGATGCCATCCGAAGCCACCTCTCCCAATACGGCTGCCGATGCTGCGGGAGGAAAAACCAGCGGGGCAGCCGTATGCCCGAAGCGCAGGGCATTCACCGGTTCCAGCCCCTGCATCTGCTTCAGTTGTTCACGGGTAAGGCCGCCGCCATTGGCGTAGCTGGCCTGGATCTGCTCCAGCAGGTTGCGGGCCTCGTGCCCCCTCTGGTGATCCAAAGCAGGCGGCATGAACTGCCCAGGCGGGCTGACCGCTGCTGCCTGCACTGGCAAAGCGCCCTGCCCTGTCCCCGGCGTGGATAAACGGTCACGATCATCCTGCAGCGTTTGATCCGGGGTGCAGGCCACCAGCATCCCTGCCAGAAAACCCAGTGCGATTACACGCCTTGTCATCTCGTCTCCTTGAGTCCCTCAGCCTGGAAAATCTTCCGATACTAATCAATCCGGCGATCACAACCTCCCCCCGGCTCTGACCAGAGGCAGGGGCAGACGCGCCGATGTTCCCGGTCCTCATACGGTGAGGAAAACGGATTGGGGTGCAGATAACGGGCTTGACGACACCTGCAGCAAAGGGGGGATAGGTAGTGTGCCGGTATCTACTTTGCCGGAATTTGCCCTGAGAAGTATGGCACAGGACCGGATAAAATGTGGGGCTTATTCAAACCGGCAGGACCACCGATCAGCAGTCCTGCCGGTTTCAGCTCAGAAAAAAGGGATCAGTTGGCAGGAGTCGCTTCTTCAGCCGGTGCTTCGTCACCGTCTGCTTCCTCGTCCATCGTGTCTGCCGTGGCAGCCTCGTCAGCAGTATCGGTCACATAGGCACCCACGCCACAGAAAAAGCCCTTGTCATTCTTGATCACATAGCTTTTCTTGAGTTTCAGCTCTTCCGTACCCGGATAAGGCCACTGGTATTCGACCCAGCCCATTCCCTCCTCACTGGAGGCGGTGTCGATCATGTTCTCGAACAGCTTGTCGCCGTATTTGTCGAAATCCTTCATGTTCTCACCGACCAGCTCCGGCTTTTTGGCATGGGACAGCATCTTGCCATCCATGTCCATGCAGAACACATACAGGTCTTTTTGCTGGTAATCGCCATCTTCCTTGGCAAATACCTCAAAAGCAGCTTCACCCTGTTCATTGACCAGTACCGCCGCCGCCTCGCTCATGGCCTGGGCTTCAGCCTCGGTCCCCATTTCGGTTTGTTCTTCGGCAAAAGCAGTGAGGCTGAGAGCCATCAGGGCAGAACCCAGAACCCGTGTCAGCTTTGTCATTTGAAAATAACTCCTTCCAGGAAGTTTGATTCATCCGGCATCAGACAGGATGCCGGTCTGCGTATGCACCTGCCTGGTTTTGGGGCAGATGCTGGCGAGAATTGTAGACAATCCATAGCAATTTGCCAGTGTCACGCCAGAAATATTTATTTATTGTTGACAAAATTCCTTTTCTAGGTCCTCTGCACGGTAACAAGGCATGAAGCATCACTCCCGGTATTGCACAGGCACTTCGGGTTCATCACTACCAGGAACTGTGGGGGATGGGTTTCTTTGCCGACTCGGATTAAAATAGCCGGTTTTCCCCCTGATGAAAGTTTTCATGTTGCCGCATACCCCCCCCCACCAGCCCCCTGCCCTCTACGATTACCCCAGATACTGGGCCGAATGCTACGGCACATCCGAATACCTGCCCATGTCGCGTGCGGAAATGGACGCGCTTGGCTGGGATTCCTGCGACATTATCATTGTCACCGGGGACGCCTACGTCGACCACCCCTCATTCGGCATGGCGGTGATCGGGCGGGTGCTGGAAGCACAGGGTTTCCGCGTCGGCATCATTGCCCAACCCGACTGGCAATCCAAAGACGCCTTCATGCAACTGGGTGAACCCAACCTGTTTTTCGGCGTGGCGGCAGGCAATATGGATTCCATGATCAACCGCTACACCGCCGACCGCAAAATCCGCTCGGATGATGCCTACACCCCCGGCAATGTCGGCGGCAAACGCCCGGATCGCGCCTCACTGGTGTATTCGCAGCGCTGCAAGGAAGCTTACCCGCACGTGCCCATCATCCTCGGCGGCATCGAAGCCTCGTTGCGCCGCATCGCCCATTTTGACTACTGGCAGGAAAAGGTACGCCGCTCGATCCTGATGGACGCCAGCGCCGATTTATTGCTGTATGGCAACGCCGAACGTGCCGTGATCGAAGTCGCCCAACGCCTGTCACGCGGCGAGCCGATTGCCAGCATCACCGATGTACGCGGCACCGCCTTCATCCGCCGCGACACGCCCGACGCAGCCGCAGGCTGGATGGAAATCGACTCCACCCGCGTCGACCAGCCCGGCAAGATCGACCGCATCATCAACCCCTATCTCAACACCACGGACATGGATGAATGCGAACTCGAAAAGCGCAACCAGCAATGGCTGGACTACGCCGACCCGCGCAGCAAACGCCCGGATGAACACAAGCTGGTGTTTCACCCCCGCGCCCGGCTTGAGCGTGATAAAACCGTGATCCGCCTGCCCTCCTTCGAAAAAGTCAGCAAGGACAAGGTGCTGTACGCCCACGCCAACCGCGTGCTGCATCTGGAAACCAACCCCGGCAACGCCCGTGCCCTGGTGCAGCGCCACGGCACCCAGGACATCTGGATCAACCCACCGCCGTTCCCGCTGTCCACCCCGGAAATGGATTACGTGTTCGGCCTGCCCTACGCCCGCCAGCCGCACCCGGCCTATCAAGGCGAACGCATCCCCGCTTATGAGATGATCCGCTTCTCGGTCAATATCATGCGCGGCTGCTTTGGCGGCTGCACCTTCTGCTCCATCACCGAGCACGAAGGCCGCATCATCCAGAACCGTTCCGAGGAGTCCATCCTCCGTGAAGTCGAAGACATCCGCGACAAGGTGCCCGGATTCACCGGCGTGATTTCCGACCTTGGTGGCCCGACCGCCAATATGTACCGGCTGGCCTGCAAAAGTGAAAAAATCGAAGCCGCCTGCCGCAAGCCCAGTTGCGTCTACCCCGGCATCTGCCAGAACCTCAACACCGACCACGCCGCGCTGAAATCGCTGTACCGCGCTGCCCGTACCCTGCCCGGCATCAAGAAAGTGCTGATCGGCTCCGGCCTGCGCTACGACCTGGCGGTGGAAGACCCCGAATACATCAAGGAACTGGTCACGCACCACGTCGGCGGCTACCTCAAGATCGCCCCGGAACACACCGAAGACGGCCCGCTGTCGAAAATGCTCAAACCGGGCATCGGCACTTACGACCGCTTCAAGGCGCTGTTCGAGAAATACAGCCGGGAGGCAGGCAAGGAACAGTACCTGATCCCCTATTTCATCGCCGCGCACCCCGGCACCTCCGACGAAGACATGCTCAACCTCGCCCTGTGGCTGAAGAAGAACGGCTTCCGAGCCGACCAGGTGCAGGCGTTCTACCCCTCGCCGATGGCCTCCGCCACCACCATGTACCATAGCGAAAAGAACCCGCTGCATCAGGTCACGTACAAAAGCGAAAAGGTGCAAACCGCCAAGTCACCGGAACAGCGCAAGCTGCACAAGGCGTTCCTGCGCTGGCACGACCCGAAGAACTGGCCTCTGCTGAGGAAGGCGATCGCGGAGATGGGGCGGCAGGAACTGATCGGCGATGGGCCGAACCAGTTGGTCCCGCATTACAGATCAGGGGAAGAGGAGCTGGTGTATGAGGCGCACCGAAGGAAGAATAAGGGTGGGGAGCATCAGAAACGGACGGGAAAAGCGGCTGCTAACCAGGCTGTGAACAGGCAACAGGCGGGGAAGAAGATGCTGACGCAGCATACGGGGTTGCCGCCAAAAGCAGGTTTGGATAAAAAGAGAAAAGCGCCTCGCAAGGGAAAATAAGTAATCACGCAAAAGTTATCTGGAATTTTCTGTCAACGGAATCCAGCACATCCAGCACCGTTTCTTTCAGGGTGGAGAAGCTCTGATAAGCTTTCATCGGCAACCACTCATATTTGACTTTTCGCCAGAGAGTTTCGATCAGATTCAGCTCCGGACTGTCAGCGGGGATGAAGTGCAAGCCGATGCCCCGTACCAGCCAGTGCTCTATCCGATCCAGGACGGCCTGGCTTCGATGTATCGAGGCATTGTCCAGCGTAATGATGCCAGGGAACGCCAAGTAACCGTTCACGCGATCTATTGCCACGTCGCCCCCTCTTGTAGTATTTTTCACCTCCATGTCAGCCACCGCCGTACCCAACGCGCCAACAGGACCAGATTGTCGCGTTGCAGCGTCAGGTGGAAGAACTGATCAGCCAACTGGGCAGCGGTTCGCGCAACAGCTCCAAACCACCGTCCTCGGACAGCCCGGAGCAGCAGGCGCAACGCCCTAAACGTCCGCCCAGTGGACGCCACCGGGGCGGCCAGCCCGGCCTCCCCGACACGAACGGGCGCTAGTTCCGGAAGAGCAGGTGAGTCAGGTGGGGTACTACCTGCCGACCGGCCAATGCCCCTGTTGGGGTACGGTGGCAGTAGACCGGGACAACCCGTATCGGCATCAGGTGACGGATATTGCCCCCCCTCCACCGCCCCAAGTGACTGAACACCGGTTTTACCAGGGTTCCTGTCAGTCCTGCGGGCAGCGGCACTACAGCCAGTGGCCGGACGGGGTGCCCAGCGGACAGATGGGGGCTGGCTTGATCGCCTGGATCGTGGTGCTCAGCGGGCAGTTTCACCTGTCCATGCGCTCCATCCAGCGTCTGCTCCGGGAAGCCTGGCACGTGTCTTTCAGCCTCGGGGCGATCAGTCAGGCGCAAGGTAAGGCGATCGACTGGATGGGGCCACTGTATCGTCAGGTGGGCGATCATGTGCGTCAGCAAGCGGTGGCTCATGCCGATGAAACCCGGCATTACCGGGGCAGCCAGACCTATTGGTTGTGGACACTGGCCAGCGGGCCGTTCAGTTTTTTCATGACGCACTACTCACGGGGTAAACAAGCGGCCTCGGCTCTGTTGGGTCACTTCAGCGGTTATCTGGTGACTGACCACTTCAGTGGTTATAACGACGTGCCCACGCATCGACGCCAGTTATGCTGGGCGCACCTGATCCGGCATT
>JAGRJD010000169.1 GCA_020442915.1 Thiothrix sp.
TATGGATCAGCGTGAACAGTTACGTGAGGTGCAGGGCTGCCAGTGTGAGGGCAGGGGCAGTATTGCGCCCGACCGGCTCCAGCAGGATGCCCTGATGGCCCAGCTGCAACTCGCGCAACTGCTCTGCCACCATGAAGCGGTGTTCCTCATTGCAGACAACCAGCGTATCTTCCAGCAGGGGGATTCCCTGCAGGCGCTTCAGGGTATTTTGAAACAGGGTCAGTTCGTTGATCAGCGGCAGAAACTGCTTGGGGCGTAACTGACGTGACAGCGGCCAAAGGCGCGTGCCTGATCCACCAGACAGAATGACAGGGGTGATGGTGAGGGTTTTCATGAGTGCTGTATCAGCTCGCTGATTTCACGGGTTTTCTGCTGCATCAATGCGACATTACCCCGACTTTCGACATTCAGACGCAACACCGGCTCGGTATTGGAGCCACGCAGGTTGAAACGCCAGTCAGCAAAGGCCATGCTCAAACCGTCAGTCCGGTCAATGAGCGGATATTCACTCCCTTCCTCCTTGGCAGGGGAAGGGGTGAGGATGGAGGGTAAAGAAGGACTGAAAAACGATTCCACCTTCTGGATACTCGCTTGCACATCCGCTACCCGGAAATTGATCTCCCCACTGCAGGGGTAGGCGGCCATACGTTCATTGACCAGCTCAGCGAGCGATTTACCTGTGGTACAGAGCAGCTCAGCCACCAACAGCCAGGGAATCATACCGCTGTCACAATAGGCAAAGTCCCGGAAATAATGGTGTGCGCTCATTTCACCGCCGTACACGGCGTCTTCAGCCCGCATCCGCTCCTTGATGAAGGCATGTCCGGTTTTGGATTGAATGGGTATGCCTCCACTGGCTTGCACCTGATCAATGGTATTCCAGGTCAGGCGGGGATCGTGGATGACTTTCTCCCCCGACTGCTTGCGTAGGAAAGCCTCTGCCAGCAGGCCGACTATATAATAACCTTCGATAAACCGACCTTCGGCATCAAACAGAAAGCAGCGGTCAAAATCTCCATCCCAGGCAATGCCCATATCGGCACCCTCTGCCAGTACTGCATCACGGGTGTCGGCTCGGCACTCCGGCAGCAGCGGATTGGGAATGCCATGCGGAAATGTACCATCAGGCTCGTTATGCACCTTGGTGAAGGTGACAGAAATTTGCAGTCGTTGAAACTCCGTCTCAAGGGCATCAATCACATGACCTGCTGTACCATTGCCCGCATTGACCACCAGCTTTAATGGCTTGTTGAAATGGCGGGGGGCAATATAGGACAACAGATGCTGGACATAAGCACTCAGACAGGATTGTCGGTGCGATGTACCGCGCCGGATAACCGGGGGGAAGTCATTGGTCTCCGCCATACGCTGAATATCCCTTAATCCGGTATCGCCGCTGATCGGTCTGGAGCCCTCGCGTACCAGCTTCATGCCATTGTAATCCAGCGGATTATGACTGGCGGTGACTTCAATACCGCCATCAACTCCCAGATGAGAAATGGCGAAATAAACTTCTTCTGTACCCGTAAGGCCCAGATCAATGACATGGATGCCTGCATCCATCAGGCCGTCTGCCAGCGACTGCTTCAGTGCAGGGGAGCTGAGCCGGACATCACTGCCGACAACAACGGTTTTACCATCACTCAGCAGGCGGCCATAGGCACGCCCGATACGGTAGGCAATGTTTTCCGTAAGCTCACTACCGAGCTTGCCGCGAATGTCATAGGCTTTGAAGCAGGTCAGTCTGGTCATTGTTGTTGAGATGGCATGTTTATGGTTGTGCATCATCTTCAATGCACAGCTCGGGTACTTTTGCTTGAAAAACTGATAGCCAATGCACATCTGGCTGCGGCCACGATGATTGGAAGCCGGGCCATCAGTAACTTGCCGAACGTGTCCAGCTCAATCTTGAACGGCAGCTCCCGCAACAGCGGGCTATCTACCACCTTACTCCAGCTCATAAAACCAGCCTCTGGCCTGTCATCAATTGCTGTGCAAAAGCACGCTACCGCCCTATCGCGACCAAGGCAATATCACATAAAATATTTATTCTTCTGGTTAATAGGGCTTATCTGTTGGGTAACACTATTTTGGGCTATTTTGCCCAAAAATTTATAAAACAACAAGCCAGCCTCCGCAAAAAATGCTAAAATTCATACAATTTTCAGGGCTGCAATTTCTATTCAATGTAACTACTCAGGTAGGTGTTTTGTTGTATGATTATTAAAAGTCAATGGTTTATGCTAAATCTGAAAATGGATAGCAAAAAACAAACACAGGTGCTGAAATTGATGTAAGTAATTGATTTTCAAATCATTGATAATAACTATTTAAGTACTCATGCGAAAGTTATCCGTAATTCATTCCCAAACCGGTTGAGGGTATCCACCACTTTCGCCTTCAAATGCGCGTAGCTCAGGTAGGCATCCATGGTCAGCCATTCATATTTGATTTTTCGCCAGAGGATTTCAATCAAGTTAAGCTCCGGACAGTAAGGCGGAATAAAGCGGGGCTGTACACCGCGCAATAGCCAATCATCCATCTTGTCCCTGAATGCCTGGGTTTTGTGTA
>JAGRJD010000046.1 GCA_020442915.1 Thiothrix sp.
CGCCCGACTGGCTGAACGGCAACGGTTAGAAAAAGAACAGAAACGGACCGAGCAGCAGCAGTCTGAAAGGGCTCGGCGACAAGCTGAGCAAAAGCAGCGGGAAGCAGCAGCCCAAGAACGAGCGAATAAACAGCTGGCCATCAAACAGCGGCAGGCTGAACAGGTACAACTGGCAACCGCCGAACAACAACTGCAACAGCAGTTCGACCAATTAATCAAGGCCCAGATCAATACTGTAGCCGGTGGTGGGCAGGCTGCAATAACAGCCAGCTCATACAAAACTGCATCACAGCAGGTGCGATCTGGAGGAAAACTGCGTTTTACTCACCCCCATTTGTTTGGCCCCATCCCCGATGGACAGGAAGCAGCTGCTGATGCATCCTGTCAACAAGTGGGTGCGCTGAAGGCTTTGGGCTATCACCCCGATGCCCTGACCGAGAGCGGTACCCCATTTCCAGATGGTGCTTACCTTTGTGCCTTTACCGAGCGGGAGCTGGCGCTCTCCAAGCGCGTGGGTTCTACACCTGCCGATAGAGCACCAAAGCTTGAGCGCATTGGCGACAGTGATTTTTATCAATAAGCAAGTATGAAATGGGTATATCGTTTATTTTTGCTGTCCGTACTGGCCATTTTGGCTTGGTACAGTCTGGCATGGCGCACAGCAAGCATCGGTCCCAGTGACTTTATTGACACCAATCCCCTCCGGGAGCCGGTAACCTGGAATGGGTCCCCACTGGCTCACCCAGATACCTGGGTGAAGCTATCCATACAGGCACTTGCACAGGGGGATGAGGAAAAAGCGTATCAGGAGGCTGTTTCCGCTCTCTATTATAATCCCGGCAATAGCCGTGCAGCGGTACAGCTGATGGCTATTTTCAAGCGCCGCAACCAGGACGACAACGCTCAAAAAATGGCTGTACTTGCTTCAAACCTGTGGCGTGCGGATGCTTACATGCATGCCCAACTGGCCAATTTCTGGTTAAGCCAGAACCAGCCAGAACGCGTTATGAACGAATGGAGCCAGCTAATCATCCATGATCCGGGAAAATATCAGAAAGAGCTGTTTCCTGTTTTCAAAACAACCCTTGAAAATAGTGATGGCTTTACGTTGCTGCAGCCTTACATGCTCGCCCCACCCTCCTGGTGGAATGCATTTTTCAGCTATCTCATCAACCAGAACACAGCAGCTGACCTGATCACGGCCATCTACCAACAAAGACTGCAATCCGAAACACCGATCAGCAACAGCGAACGCCGATCCCTAGTACGCTATCTGCTTAAAGAGCAGCAGTACTCCCAAGCCTATTTCTTATGGCTTAGCGGCCTTGATACAGAGAGTTTGAAACTCAATGGAATTGTGCATGATGGCGGATTTGAGGGGAACAGCTATAACTCTGGTTTTGACTGGCAATACAGAAACCAGAATGGAGTGAAATTCACGGTCACCTCTACCAGTGGAGCCAAAGGTAAAAGGGCTTTGAATCTGAAACTGAATGCCAAAAACCTGAATTTTCAGAATCTGAGTCAGCTCCTGCAAATTCCGCCCGGTAGTACCTATCAGCTGAGCTTCAACTACCGACTTGACCGTCTGGAGACCGATGGTGGGCTGAGTTGGCGTATTCGCTGCCTAGAAAACAACCAGATTATCGCCGAAAGCCGACCCCTATCGGGACGCACCTCTTGGAATATCGTGTCACTGCCATTTGAAGTACCTCCTGAAGGGTGTAGTGCCCAGCTGCTACGTCTGGAGGCCAGCAGCCCATACGCACACCGGAGAAACTTCAAGGGCAGTCTCTGGCTTGATCAGATTGGCATCAGTCGCGAGAATAATAGATGAAAGAAAGCCAAAGAAATAAAATCATTTCTTTTGAGAGTGCAAAATTTATTTTCTTGACCTTGATGTTGGTTGTAACACCCTTCCTAAGTAGTGGAAAAAGCGTAACTGCTCTGATCTTTTTGGAAATGGTAGCAGTCCTGCTATTGTCACTGGAAATACTGAGTCCGAATCATGCTGGAAAGCTGAATTTATTTACCAAAACTGCCTTGTGGTTCGCGGTTTTGTCACCAGTACTTTACCTGATTCCATTATCATTGGAGGTGTGGCAAAAATTACCGGGTCATTCCCTTTATTTACCCTCAATTGAATGGCTATCTAAAAATCAGCCACAGAATTTGTGGTTGACAGCCAGCTTGGTACCCCAGAAAACAGTCCATGCTGTCCTCACCCTGCTGCCACTGCTGGCCATTTTTATTATTACTGTTGGATTGTCACAGAAAAAGACACTTCAATTGATCACAATGCTGCTGGTTGTTACCAGCGTACAAGCCTGCATTGGCCTGATACAGGTCGCCAATCCGGAAGCCATAAATACCTTGCTGGGAATCAAAACGGGTCAAGGTGGAGCGCAGGGCACCTACCTGAATCGTGATCACTTTCCGGCGCTGATGTATATGATGCTGCCTTTCTGCATAGGCCTCCTCATTCTGGGCCTTACCAATCAAGGGTATGGTGGCAATTCAAAACACACAGAGGATAATCATAAGAAATTTGGATACGTACTGATTATTTTCTCTCTCATCATCCTCGTCCTGGTAGCAGGAATCGGGTCAAGATCCAGAATGGGGATAGCCTTGTTATTGCTGGCCCTGATCTTATCGCTTATCTTTTTTATCGGAACTCTAGGCATAAAGCGACTTTCCGTTCTATCGACTGTGCTGTTTCTTAGCCTCATCCTGGTACTAGCGACCATTGGTACAACACCCATCATCAATCGATTCCTTGTCCACGACCCATCATTGGACGCACGTTTTAAAATTTTTCCAGCAGTTCTAAACGGAATTGCTGATTTTTTCCCGGTAGGTAGTGGCCCCGGAACTTTTCAAGAAGTTTTCAGAATCTATCACCCGCCTGATATTCAGAGGTTTGTCAATCATGCCCATAACGACTACCTGGAGCTGGTCTTTGAGATGGGGTTCGTTGGCATCATTATTACAATAAATTTATTTATTAGTTGGATTTGGGGATGGTCACAAGTGGTCGGCCTGCATCGCAATGATACATTCCGGTTTCTCAAAATAGCTGCAGGCATCAGTATTCTGATGGTACTTATACATTGCTCGATGGACTTTATCCTGCATACACCAGCAAATGCCGCTATTTTTACATTTCTTCTGGCCATTTTTCTCAAAAAAAATAAATATTATACTTGATTTTTTAAAAAAATTCGATTATAATACTCTCGAGATTTTATTACATATAATTTATATAAAACCGAAAAATAAAATCACTAACTCACGGGACGGATAAATTTCAACCCATGGAGATCGTGATAATTATGAAAATGTGCAACCTAATGCTTCTAGCCATGTCGGTGACCTCAGTTACAGCATGTAGCAGCACAAAACCAGTGGTGGCTTCTTATGTAAATAAAGAGGTTCCTTATTTAGCGAAATCTAACACCAAGATACAATCAGATGGTGCATCTTGGGTGAATAGTTCAGCTTTTCGTCAGGTGCCGAAAGAGCTTCAAACTATTGGTAATTCAGTTTGCCAACGTTACAACTTTGATGCAGCTGTTGGTTATCATCCTGCAGCAAGGGATCTTCAGGGTAATCCTATCCTTGGTGGTGGTTATCTGTGTGGAAAAATAAATGTGCTTTGAAATAATTCAAAGTTTTTTGTATCCGTCTTGATAAAGGTGCTCCTATGAAAATCAAACCATTTATTCTGCTGAGTTTGGCCTTGTTGCCTTATGCTACGACCCAAGCACAAAGTGCTGTAACCCCCAAGGCAGTGGCAACTATTGTAACAACACAAGGTACTGTTTTGGTTGAGAATACTGCTGGTCAACGCCGACTTGCCAAACCGGAAATGCCCGTCATGCAGGGTGAAAATGTTTTTGTACTGGAAAAAGGCCAGATGCAACTGAAATATGCCAAGAGTGCCTGTCAGAGCGCTTACTCCCCCGGAACTTGGGTCAATGTTAATGAAGCCAATCAATGCCCCAAGGGTCAGCAACTGAACGCACAGCAGGCAAATTCTGGTCGGGGTTATGGTGCTGCCGGTTCCAACCCAACTACACCACCACGTTCTTGGTTGCGTGAACTGGGCCGTGGTCGCCTCATAGCAGCGGGTGTTGCTTCCGTAGCTGTCATCACAATTGCTGCACAGGATGATAATAATGATTCTGTAAGTCCTTAAGAATCATTTTTTCACGAAAGATCTGTTATTAGCTGATATTTTATTCGTATACAGCCTCTGAGCAAAGGCCCAGAGGCTTTCTCATTTAGGCATCGACAATTTTCATACCAGTCTTGGCATCCTCACCACTTTCATGCTTAACTTCTGGCAATCCCTGAAGGAAGACGAAGCAGAACAGGAGCACAAGGCATAAATGGCCCAGTATATTTTCACCATGAACGGCGTGGGCAAGGTCGTCCCGCCCAACAAGTTCATCCTCAAGGACATCTACCTCAACTTTTTCCCCGGTGCCAAGATCGGAGTGCTGGGTTACAACGGGGCCGGTAAATCCACCCTGTTACGCATCATGGCGGGTGTCGATACCGAAATCGTGGGCGAGGCGCGTCCGCAGCCGGGCATCAACATCGGCTACCTGCCGCAGGAGCCGCAGCTGAATCCCGACAAGGATGTACGTGGCAATGTGGAAGAAGGTCTGAAGGTCATCAAGGAAGCGCAGGAAAAGCTGGATGCAGTGTATGCCGCCTATGCGGAGCCGGATGCGGATTTTGATGCGCTGGCTACCGAGCAGGCACGGCTGGAAAACATCCTGCAGGCCTCCGACGTCCAGAATCTGGGGCATACGCTGGAAGTGGCTGCCGATGCCCTGCGCCTGCCGCCCTGGGATGCACAGGTAGCAAACCTGTCCGGGGGTGAAAAGCGCCGGGTGGCACTGTGTCGTCTGCTGCTGTCCGCACCGGACATGCTGATCCTGGACGAGCCCACCAACCATCTGGATGCGGAATCGGTGGCCTGGCTGGAACGTTTTCTGCAGGAATTCCCCGGCACCGTAGTCGCTGTCACCCACGACCGCTATTTCCTCGACAATGTAGCCGGCTGGATTCTGGAGCTGGACCGGGGTCAGGGCATTCCCTGGCAGGGTAATTACTCGTCCTGGCTGGCGCAGAAGGAAAAACGCCTGGCCCAAGAAAAAAAGGCCGAACAGGGCCGCCTCAAGGCCATGAAGGAAGAGCTGGAGTGGGTACGTTCCAACCCCAAAGGGCGGCAGGCCAAAAGCAAGGCACGCATGCAGCGCTTTGAGGAGCTGGCATCCAGCGATTATCAGGCCCGTTCGGAAACCAGTGAAATCTACATTGCGCCGGGTCCACGTCTGGGCGACCTGGTGATTGAGGCCCAGGGCATCAGCAAGGCCTTCGGCGACCGGGTGCTGTATGAGAACCTGAGCTTCAACCTGCCCCGTGGCGGCATTGTGGGGGTGATCGGCCCCAATGGTGCCGGTAAAACCACCCTGTTCCGCATGATCACCGGACAGGAGCAGCCCGACAGTGGCAGCTTCCGGGTCGGGGATACCGTACAGATCGGTTATGTGGATCAGTCACGGGATACGCTGGATGCCCGAAAAACCGTGTGGGAGGAAATCGCGGACGGACAGGATATTATCACCGTCGGTGGCTACCAGATCCAGTCACGGGCCTATTGCGGGCGCTTCAACTTCAAGGGCGATGCACAACAAAAGCGTGTGGGCGACCTTTCAGGTGGTGAGCGCAACCGCGTGCATCTGGCCAAACTGCTGAAATCGGGTGGCAACCTGCTGCTGCTGGATGAACCCACCAACGATCTGGATGTGGAAACCCTGCGTGCACTGGAAGAAGCGCTGCTGAACTTCCCCGGCTGTGCCGTGGTGATCTCGCATGACCGCTGGTTCCTGGACCGCATCGCCACCCATATTCTGGCCTTTGAAGGCGATTCGCAGGTAACGTGGTTTGAAGGCAATTACAGCGACTATGAGGAAGATTACCAACGCCGGTATGGCAATGACCTGCACCCGCAGCGCATCCGCTACAAACGTCTGAAAACCGCCTGAAACAGACACCCAAGGCAGGCTTCATGAAAAAAGCCCCCGCAGGGTTCACAATCTGCGGGGGCTTTTTTGTTTCGGACTTTCAGGTTTCAGGCCCCTCTTTCCTCGCTACAGCCGGCACTGTGCCACTTTCAGCCGCTCACCGCGCTGGATGCGGCTGCCGGACATGCCGTTCAGCTTGCGCAGTTCACGCAGGGAGACACCGGTCTTCTCACCGATTTCGCCCAGGGTATCACCCCGGCCCACCCTGAAATAGAACGTCCGGACCCCTTTCCGGTCAGACTGGCTCGTGGCCTTGCGCAGCTTGCGGCTGATGGTTTTGCAGGCGGCCAGCGTTGAACGCGCACTTTTTCTGTCTTTACCCTGATCCTTGTCCTTGTCACGCTTTGAGACCGGCCTGTCGTCAGCACTGCCGCCAGCTGCCATCTGCACCCCCGCCGCTGCCGAGCCATCAAGGGCCGCAATCTCGTCCCCCACCTGCTCAACAGCATCCTGCACGGCCTGCTGAATATAGCTGGCACTCTGGAAATTCTGCAGGTTCTCATCCACCCCCTGAACAAAGCTGGCGTACTGCAGCCCGCCCTGCTGTTGGGCCAGCTGCTGTTGCTGCACCTGCTGTTGATACAGCTGCAGCTGGCGCTGGTAAACCAGCAGTTGCTGGCGGTAATTCTGCATTTTCTGGTTATATTGCTGCATCTGCTGGTTGTACACCCGCACCTGTCGCTGGGCCTGCTGCTCCGCCTCCCGGCGCTTGCTGGCCAGCACCCGGTCCTGCTGGATCGCCAGCTGGTCCAGACGCCGCTTTTCCAGCGCCATGATGTTGTAGGCCTGCGGGCTGGCACGACGCTCGGGCGAAGCCGAATAGACATTCGACAGTTCAGCCTTGGCACGCAGCTTGCTGAAGGCATTCAGCACCTGCACCACATAACGTCTGGTCTCCCGGTAAGGTACGCCGGCCCCGTAACGGTCCACCGTACCCTCACCGGAATTGTAGGCCGCCACAGCATGACGCACACTGCCGTTGTAACGGTTCAGCAGCCAGCGCAGGTAGTAGGTACCGGCAAAAATGTTCTGGGTGACATTGTAGCGGTTGGTGACGCCGAAGCGGCGGGCAGTGGCGGGCATGAGCTGCATGAGTCCGGCAGCGCCCTTGGGGGAAACGGCCATGGGCCGGAAGCAGGTTTCTGCCGTAATCACGGCCTTGACCAGGTTTTCATCGACCCCAAAACGCGTGGACGCCGCTTCAATCACCTTGTGGTAGGGACCTGCCTTGAGGTGCAGGGTTTCCGGGCTGTGCTGGTCACAGGTCCGGCCTGAATACCTTTTGCCGGATGCGGCCTCTGCCATGGCACTGAACGACACACCCAGGGTCAGTATCAGTGCACTGAGCCCCACCCGGTAAATCATACCCGTTTTCATCTTCTGCATCCTGGTGTCACATGTGCTGCGTGCCAAGCCCTCATCGCTGCAGCTGCCGAATTGTTGCCCGCTGCCTGCGGGCATTGTTGTCGCCGGGTTGGAACCCTGTGCTGACACAGACCGTACATAAGTCAAATGCGCCATAGAAAATTTAACGTGTCTGTATAATGATTTTGTGCAAGCGCGACTAATCGTAATTATTGATAGAATGATCATTTGTAATAATCCCGCGCCTCATCAGGCAGACACACTGACCTCTACACTGGTTTCAAAAAAGCTGATCTTATGGTTTATAATGGCTTCAGGCCAGCACTTGATCATATTTAAACCACCGCTTCCCCCCTTTCCACTATCGGACCGGAGCCGGAATCCCTGCATGAACCCCCGTGAAATCACACCCGCACAAACGGTAGCGGATGCAAACGGCATCCCCTTTTCCCGTCTTTATGGCGATTATTATTTCAGTAAAAATAACGGGCTGGAGGAGACTCATCATGTATTCCTGCAAGGCAACCGGCTGCCCCTGCGCTGGGCTGGACGCTCCTGCTTCCACATTGCGGAAACCGGCTTTGGTACCGGCCTCAACTTTCTGACGAGCTGGCATGCCTGGCGTGCGGATTCCGGGCGTTGTGAGCGGCTTCATTACCTGTCCATCGAGAAACATCCGCTCCCCGAAGCGCAGCTTGCCCCCCTGCTGGGCCGTTGGGAGCGCCTCACCCCGCTGCTGGCACAGCTGCTGGCACAATACCCGCCCCCGCTGGCCGGTTTCCACCGCCTGTCCTTTGAGGGTGGCCGGCTGCAGCTGACCTTGGGGTTCGGGGATGTCCTTCCCCTGCTGGAAGAGCTCGGCACCCCGGTGGATGCCTGGTATCTGGATGGTTTTGCACCCGCCCGCAATCCGGCCATGTGGTCGCTGCCGGTCATGCAGCAGGTGGCACGCCTGAGCCGGGCAGGTACCACCTTTGCCACCTTCACGGCAGCGGGTGCTGTGCGCCGCAACCTGCAACAGGCCGGCTTCCGGGTGGAAAAACGCCCGGGCTTCGGCCACAAGCGCGAGATGCTGGCCGGCAGGCTGGAAACAGCCGGGGCAGCCACAACCGCTGCATCCCCTGCTCCCTGGTTCCGCCTGCCGGAGCCTGGCAGCAGTATCCGGCAGGCTGTGGTCATCGGTGCCGGCATTGCCGGCTGTCAGGTGGCACGGGCACTGGCGGAGCGTGGCTGGCAGGTTGAGGTACTGGAACGTCATGCCGCCGTGGCCTGTGAAGCATCCGGCAACCGCGCCGGCATCATTGCCCCGAAAATGACCGCAGAACCGGGACCCGGCGAGCACTTCTACCGCAGCGCCTTCCTGTTCACCCTGCGCCTGCTCCGGCGTCTGCAGGCGGACGGGCATGGACTGGAATGGGAGCCCTGCGGTACCCTGCAGCTCAATCACAATGCCCGCGAGCAGCAGCGCTGGCAGCAGCTGCAGGCACGCGAGTTGCCACCTGAATTCCTGCAGCTGCTGACCCCGGATGACGCCAGTGCCAGGGCGGGACTGCCCCTGCCCCATGGCGGCAGCTTCTTCCCGGAAGCTGGCTGGCTCAATCCGCGCAGCCTGTGTCAGGCCCTGCTGGCACATCCCGGCATCCGCCTGCGGCTGCATCAGGAGGCCATCACCCTGGAAAGGACAGGCACCGGCTGGCAGCTGCTGGGTCCGCAGCAGGCCCTGCTGGCCGAAACAGCGCACGTCATTATTGCCAGTGGCCGGGATGCCGCCCGCTTCCCACAGACAGCTCCCCTGCCACTGGTGCCGATACGGGGGCAAAGCAGCCTGGCAGCAGCCAGTCCCCTGTCCGGGCAGCTCCGGATCACGCTCGGGCATGAAGGCTATTTCACCCCCGCGATTCAGGGCCGGCATGTTTTCGGGGCCAGCTTTGAGCGCGGCAGCACCGATCCGCAATGGCAACCGCACCTGGACCGGCAGAACCTTCACCAGTTGCAGCATTACCTGCCGGAACTGGCGGCCTCCCTGCCGCCGGTACAGGCCGGTCATACCGCCATCCGCATGAGCACGCCGGACCGCTTCCCCTGTGTCGGCCCGTTGCCGGACTGGGCGGCTTTTGCGCACGACTATGCCCGGCTTCGTCATGGCCCGCGCCATCAGGCATTCGCACCCGCCCGCTATCAGCCGGGCCTGTATCTGGCCGCCGGCTTCGGCGCCCGGGGGCTGACCACCAGTGCCCTGTGTGCCGAACTGCTGGCCTGCCTCATCAACAATGAACCTTTGCCACTGGAACAGGGTCTTTATTACAGGCTGCATCCGGCCCGCTTTGTCATCCGGCAGCTTCAACAGGGCTCCCTGCCCTCCTGATGACAGCAGGCAACCCCGGGGCAACGCTGCATGCACAACACCAGACAGGAATGCTAGACTTATGTCAACACTACCCATGCAAGGAGATCGTTCATGAAATCACGCTGGCTACTGGCCTTATCCCTGATGTTCATTTCCGGTGCCGCTGCCGCCCAGCAATGGGAAGCTAAATGCACCGACGGGAAAAACCTGCACTACCTGCAGAACATCAACGGCGACGGCTACCTGTACCTGACCGTGGAACTACCGGACAAGACCAAGCGTGTATTTCCCTATGCACGGATCAAGCAGACCATGTTCAACGGGCAGGCCGTTTGCGGGCAGATATTCAATGGCCTGCAGACCCGTACCAATCAGCCGGTGACACAATTCTGTGCCAACAAGCAGCTCAAGATCATTTACCTCAAGTATCAGGACCCGATGGAAAGCCAGCCCATGCAGGGCGGCAAGTTCTGTGATGCCACCGTGATCGAACGCTGAATCTCCTGACTCCTAATCTGCGCCACCTGCAGGTGGCGCTTTTTTTCCCGCATCATCCGGCAGCGGCTGAACCTGCTCGCGCAGCCCCTCCAGCTCCCCGGAAGCAGTCCGGTTTTCCTGAATCATCTGCTCCAGACGCTGCTTCAGCTGTGTTCGCTGCTGCTCCAGCAGCTGGTTGCGCTGCTGCAGGGCCTGCCAGTCCCGGAGCATCTGCGCATAACGGTGGCGCTCGGCATCCGACAATGCCTGCAGGGCCGGTTCGCTCAACACCAGCCCGGCAGGTGGCACCGGCAAAGGAGGCGCTGCCGATACGTCAGAACCTTGGGTTTCCGGCACAGCGGATACGGCAGCGGGCCGGGCAGCATCCTGCTGAGGCTCAGCAGCTGGTACACTGCCAGTATCCTCGGCAACCTGGGTGTTGACAGAATCAGGGGTGCCAGTCTCCGTGCGGGCAGCGGCAACCTGCGGCTTTACCGGCTCCGGCCGGGCCGGCAAAGGCGGGTGGCGAGCCACCGGTCCATCCTGAACGGGAGTATCCTGTGCTCCGGGCGGAGACAGGCTGCCATCCGGAAACGTGAAAACCTGCAACCCGTACATCAGCAGACCGGTCAGCAGGACACCCGGTATAATGCCCACCCAGATGGCCGTATGGTTGTTTTTATGCATGCTCCGCCTGTCCCAAGTGCCTGTGAAATGCCAGTCTAGCATGAGTATCTGTATTTGACAGTGCAGATACCTGCTACCAAACTGTGGCAAATACCGGTTTCAGGCTTATAATTCTGGTGACATTTCAATCCGGCAATGCTCCCATTATCCAACCAAGGAGAATCCAAATAAATGAACAACACAACCACGCTCGTATCGGCGCTTTGTCTGCTTTCAACCGTCATGCTGGCCAGTCCCGCCCATGCCGAAACAACCACCGCAGCAGCAGATCCGAATGCCGCCGAGGTACAGCAGACCGGCGGACGAGTGGTTTGCTCTGCAGACAAATGTGAGCTGGTCACAAGCACGGAAACCGAGACCGAAGTCACAGAACAAGCTGCTATGGAGGAACAAGCTGCCACTGAAGAACAGCCCGCTGCGGCTGCCGAAGAGCAACCTGCCGCTGAAGAACAATCTGCAGAACAGCCGGCTGCCGAGGAGCAAGCCGCCACTGAAGAACAACCTGCAGCGACTGAAGAGCAAGCTGCCGCTGAAGAACAGCCTGCAGCGACTGAAGAGCAAGCTGCCGCTGAAGAACAGCCCGCAGAACAATCGGCTGCCGAAGAGCAACCTGCCACTGAAGAACAGCCTGCAGAACAACCGGCTGCCGAAGAGCAAGCTGCCCCTGAAGAGCAAGCTGCCGCTGAAGAACAGCCTGCAGAACTACAACCCGCTGCTGCTGTCGAAGAGCAACCGGCCCAAAAAACAGAAGCGGGTGGTGGTGAAAACAACGCCCCGGAAGCCACCACAGCCCCGGCCAGCACGGTATCACAGCCTGATGCTGAAAAGCTGTACCAAACCTTATGTTTCAGCTGCCACGACTATGGAATTGCCAATGCCCCCAAACCAGGGGATAAGCAAGCCTGGGAAAGCCGTATTGCCGCCGGGATGGAAACCCTTTACAGCAATACGCTTCAGGGCAAAAATGCCATGCCCGCCAAGGGTGGCGACTATTCCTTGAGTGATGAGGAAGTCAAGGCCACCGTTGACTGGATGTTGGCCCAGTAACCTTTTGCTTACAAAGTTTTATTTATTATCAGGAGTACAACCCCATGAAGACCCTTATTGTCAGTATTTCAACCCTGGCCCTGCTTGGGCTTTTGAGTGGCTGTGGCGACCAGAAAGAAGATGAGGCAGCCAAAAATGCCACTTCCTCCACACAGGCAACGGAAACAGCCACTCAGGAGGCCGGAAAAGCAGCGGATGCTGCCACCGATGCGGCACAGACAGCGACTGACGCAGCTGCAACAGCCACCGACGCGGCTGCACAGGCGGCGGATGCCGCGACCGATGCGGCTGAACAAGCCACGGATGCTGCTGCCGATGCCGCTGATGCAGCAGCTGATACGGCTGCACAGGCGGCGGATGCCGCGACCGATGCGGCTGAACAAGCCACGGA
>JAGRJD010000047.1 GCA_020442915.1 Thiothrix sp.
ATGATGGACATCATCACCGGCAAGACCCGCCCGGACAGTGGCCGGGCCTGGTTCGGCCAGACCATCGACCTGTTGAAACTGTCGGAACCGGAAATCGCCAATGCCGGTATCGGGCGCAAATTCCAGAAACCCACGGTATTTGAATCGCACAGTGTGGCGGAAAACCTAGAACTGGCCATGCACGGGGACAAGCGGGTCTGGTACAGCCTCACCGCCAGACTGAGCGCTGAACAGCGTGACCGGATTGATGAAACCCTGCATACCATCGGCCTGCACACGCATTCCCGGCAGCAGGCCGGTGCACTGTCCCACGGACAGAAGCAGTGGCTGGAGATCGGTATGCTGCTGATGCAGAAGCCCTACCTGCTGCTGGTGGATGAACCGGTGGCCGGCATGACCCACCAGGAAATGGACCGTACCGCCGAACTGCTGACCTCACTGGCCGGCAGGCACTCCGTGGTGGTGGTCGAACATGACATGGATTTTGTGCGTGCCATCGCCCACAAGGTGACGGTGCTGCACCAGGGCAGCGTGCTGGCCGAGGGCAGCATGGATGAAATCCAGCATGATCAGCGCGTGATCGAGGTCTATCTGGGAGAGTGAAAGCCAATGCTGACGGTTGAAAAGCTGAATCAATACTACGGTGAGAGCCATACCTTGTGGGACCTGGAGCTGCAGGTGCCGGAAGGTGCCTGCACCGTACTGATGGGACGCAATGGCGTGGGCAAAACCACACTGCTGCAGTGCATTATGGGCCTGCTCAAGGCCCGTGATGGCATGATCCGGTATCAGGGCCAGAACCTGCTGCCGGTGAGTGCGGAAAAGCGCGCCAACCTGGGTATCGGCTATGTACCGCAGGGACGCCAGATTTTTCCGCTGCTGACGGTCGAGGAAAACCTGCTCATCGGCCTGCCGGCCCGACGTGACAGGGCAAGCAGGATTCCAGCGTTTATCTTTGAACTGTTTCCGGTGCTGAAAGCGATGCTCGGACGGCGTGGCGGTGATCTGTCCGGCGGCCAGCAGCAGCAGCTGGCTATCGGGCGGGCGCTGGTGCTGGACCCGAAACTGCTGATTCTGGATGAACCCACGGAAGGCATCCAGCCCAATATTGTGGCAGAAATCGGTGATATCATCCGCCGCTTGAATCAGGATACCGGCCTGACGGTACTGCTGGTGGAACAGAAGCTGCCCTTTGCACGCCGGGTGGGTGATCGTTTCTGCATTCTTGACCGGGGCCGGCAGGTGGCCGACGGAGCCATGGACACCCTGGATGACGGACTGGTCCAGCGTTATCTTACAGTATAATTTACACAATCAAATTCGATAATTATCAACCTGAAGTTAACAATCTTTTATCCTGAAGCCAATTTATAAATATTCTCATTCCGGTTTATACTCCTGACCGAATCGAGAACAAGACACAACGGCAAGGAGCCGGAATGCAAACATTCAATACCAGACAAGACTGGGGCTGGGTCTCCATCCTGCTGCACTGGGTCATGGCGATCCTGCTGATCGGGCTTTATTTCGTGGGCGACTACATGGTCGGGCTCTCTTACTACGACCGTCTTTACCACACCCTGCCAGCCCTGCACAAAGCTATCGGGGTGCTGACAGGTTTTCTGCTGCTGTTCCGGCTGCTATGGCTGCTCGTTCAGCCGCAACCGGGGCAGCCGCCCGGCGGCACGCCCCTGCTGAACCGGCTGGCAACCCTCGGGCATGTGGCCCTGTATGCCCTGATGTTCATCATGATCATCAGCGGCTACCTGATCTCCACGGCCAAGGGCAAGGGCATTGATATCTTCGGCCTGTTCGAGCTTCCCGCACTGCTGGCCTCTGATGCCGGGCGCGGGGAGCTGGCCGGCAAGATTCACGCCTGGGCCGGTACAGCCTTCATTCTGCTGGTGGGGCTGCACGCACTGGCCGCACTGGCACATCATTTTTTCTGGAAAGACAACACCCTGACGCGCATGTTGGGGATCAAAACAATCAAGGAGTAATACATGAAACCCTTACTGGCAACCTCAATGCTGGCCCTGGGGCTTGGCCTGTCCGGACTGGCACAGGCAGAAACTGAAACCTACAAGATTGACGCCGAAGGCATGCATGCTGCGGCCAACTTCCGTATCAAGCATCTGGGTTACAGCTGGCTGTACGGACGCTTCAACACCTTCAACGGCCAGTTCACCCATGACGCGGCCAAGCCGGAAGCCACCAGTCTGGACGTCACCATCGACACCGGCAGTGTGGACTCCAACCACGCCGAGCGCGATAAACACCTGCGCAGTGCCGAATTCCTGTCTGCCGAAGAATTTCCGCAAGCCAGATTCGTCAGCACCAGCTACCAGCCCAGGGAGGACGGTACCGGGACCCTGCAGGGGGATTTCACCCTGCGGGGAGTCACCAAGCCGCTCAGTATCGAAATCAAAGAAACCGGTGCCGGTGAAGACCCCTGGGGTGGCTACCGCCGCGGTTATGAAGGCAGTGCCGTCCTGACCCTGGCCGATTACGGCATCGACGTTGACCTGGGACCGGAAAGCAAGGAAGTCGAACTCATGCTGAGTGTCGAAGGCGTCAGGCAGTAAGCACAACGCGCTCCGGCGCTGGCCGTTCAGGCAGGCCCAGTGTCTGCCTGATCTGCTGCTCACACAGGGCCGCCAGTTCACGGCGGCTCAGTCCTGCCGGGGCAAGCGGCTCCAGCAGGTAGACCTCAATCAGTATGGTTTTCTGCGGCAACAGCCCCATGAGATTGGTCCACAGGCTGTCATCACCCACATAAGGAACACGGGCATTCAGCCCGCCGGCTTCATCCAGATAGCGCAGTGCCACCGGCTGTACCGGCACCCCGGACTCAATGGCACTGGCAAACAGGCGTGCATGAAACGGTTTCAGTCCCTCCCCGTCCGAGGTGGTCCCTTCCGGAAACACCAGCACCTGAGCGCCCTGCTTCAGGCTGGCAGTAATATCGTCTGCCGCCTTGCCCGCCTCTCCCTGCTGGCCACGCCGGATGTAAAGTGTACCGGCAGCGGTTGCAAGCCAGCCGATCACGGGCCAGCTTCTGACTTCCACCTTGGACAGAAAGCGTACCGGGGCCACACCCCCCAGCGCCGGAATGTCCAGCCAGGAAATGTGGTTGCAGGCCCAGAAGCTCCCCCCGGCTACCGGCGTGCCAAACACCCGTACCCGTCCACCGAGGATGGACACCACACTTGCCAGCCACCAGCGCTGCAATGCCTGATAGGACGGATGCTCCGGTTTCCGGCGCAGCAGCCCCGCCATTACCAGCGTCAGTACCAGCCCCAGAAGCACATGCAATACCAGCAAAATCAAACGCCCGACCGCTCTCAACACCGATGGTTTCCTTCCTGTTTCAATGCGCGCCCATTATTCCAGTCCCGCCGGGCATCCTGCAAATAAAACCGCCCTGTCGCCTGCATGGTCCCGCCTGTCCCGGCAAAACAGGATTTTTTCAGCATCCTGCTTTTTGTCATACAGGTGTCACATTCACAACCTACACTGCAGCGCAACAAACCTTGAAACCGGCTGAAACCGATTGAACTCCAATGGAGATGATTTGATGAAAAAGCTTGCCCTTTCTGTTGCAACCACCCTGACCTTGGCGACCGGTGCTGTACACGCCTTTGATATTGTGGGCTCCTCCACGGTTTACCCATTCGCCACCGTAGTGGCTGAAACCGTCAGCAAAAAAGGGGGTGTTGCTCCAAAAATCGAATCCACCGGCACCGGTGGCGGCATGAAACTGTTCTGTGCCGGTGCGGGCGCTGACACACCGAGCATTACCGACGCCTCACGCCGCATCAAGCAGAATGAACTGGAAGGCTGTCAGGCCAATGGCGTAACCCCGGTGGAAATCAAGGTCGGCTATGACGGCATCGCCATCGCCAATGCCAAAAGTGGTCCCGATTTCAACCTGACCCCACAGGAACTGTTCCTGGCCCTGGCCAAGGAAGTGCCGGCGGATGACGGCAGACTGGTTGCCAACCCGTACCGGAACTGGAAAGACATCAACGCCGAACTGCCGGATGAGAACATCGAAGTGCTGGGTCCTCCTCCCACCTCCGGAACCCGTGATGCGTTCGTCGAACTGGTGATGGACAAGGGCTGTGAGGCCTTTGACAGTATCAAGAATGCCGGTCCGGATGAAGTTAAACGCATCTGCAATACCCTGCGCGAAGACGGTGCCTTCATCGAAGCCGGTGAGAATGACAATCTGATCGTGCAGAAACTGGAAGCCAATCCCAAAGCCCTGGGCATTTTCGGCTTCAGCTTCCTGGAGCAGAACAGCGACAAGGTCAAGGGCGCCAGCATCAACGGCCAGGCGATCACGTTTGAAAACATCGCCTCGGGGGCCTATCCGGTCTCCCGTCCGCTCTACATCTATGTCAAGAAAGAGCACGTCGGCAAGGTGGACGGCATTGAGGTTTTTGTCAACGAATTCACCAGTGACACCGCCTGGGGTGATGAAGGCTATCTGACCGACAAGGGCATGATTCCGATGCCGGCAGACGAACGCCAGCAATTCGCTGATGATGCCAAGGCAATGAAGGGCCTGTCCTCACTCTGAGAGCGGTTCCGTGCCCAGCACCCCAGCCTGCAACCGGGGACGAACACTCCTCCCCGGTTTTTCACCTGTAAAGCATGGGGCCTCTGTCATAAAACTGTCACATTTCCCCACTAGGATACAGCGCGCGCACGGATGTTACGCCATCCGGCGGCTGATCCCTGCCAACCTCCCTGACAAGGCAAGCAATGAATACCTCAAGTTTACTGACACTGCTGCTGATCCTGGGCCTGCTCAGCTATTACCTGGGGCGCAAGAAATCCCTTGCGGTTTCCAATGGCAACCGGGGGCAGCATCGCCTGCATTCCCTGCCTGACTACTATGGTTATCTGGTTGCCGTCTGGTGTCTGTTACCGGCCCTTGTGGTGCTGCTGTGCTGGAACATGCTCAATACACCGCTCATCACCCATGCCGTCAGCAACAGCCTGCCCCCCGAAGTGCACGCGGTATCACCGGTCAATGCCGGACTGGTGATGGGCAATGTCAAACGGCTGGTGGCCACCCGGAGCATCGCGACGGAAACCGATCCGGTACAGAAGGCGGCGGCGGAGAAATACCTTGACCTGCAGGCCTTCAGCAGGATCGCCAGAACCCTTGTGGTACTGGCGCTGGCCATCGGCGGCTTCCTGTATGGCTGGAAACGGGTTAACCCGCAACTGCGGGCGCGCAACCAGGTCGAGCAGGTCATCCGCGGGGTCATGATCCTCTGCGCCTCGATCGCCATTCTCACCACCCTCGGCATCATTCTCTCGGTCCTGTTTGAATCCCTCCGCTTCTTTCATGCCGTACCGGTTCATGAATTCCTGTTCGGTACCCACTGGAGTCCGCAGACGGCCATTCGGGCCGATCAGGTCGGGGGCTCAGGGTCTTTCGGAGCCATTCCGCTGTTTGTCGGCACCCTGCTGATCTCGGCCATCGCCCTGCTGGTCGCCGTCCCCCTGGGACTGATGGCAGCCATTTACCTGTCCGAATACGCCACACCACGCCTGCGCAGCATTGCCAAACCGGCTCTGGAAATTCTGGCCGGCATCCCGACCGTGGTCTACGGTTTTTTTGCCGCCTTGACCGTTGCGCCCCTGCTCCGCGACCTCGGCGGCATGGCCGGGCTGAATGTGGCATCCGAAAGCGCCCTGGCAGCCGGGCTGGTCATGGGCATCATGCTCATCCCCTTCATGTCTTCACTCTCGGATGACGTCATCAATGCCGTCCCGCAGTCCATGCGTGATGGCTCCTACGGCATGGGAGCCACCCAGTCGGAAACCATCCGTCAGGTCATCATTCCGGCAGCCCTGCCCGGCATTGTGGGGGCCTTTCTGCTTGCCGCTTCGCGCGCCATCGGCGAAACCATGATTGTGGTGATGGCTGCGGGATTATCTGCCCGCCTGACGGTCAACCCGCTGGAGGCCGTGACCACCGTCACGGTACAGATCGTCACCCTGCTGACCGGCGATCAGGAATTCGACAGCCCCAAAACCCTAGCCGCCTTTGCGCTCGGGCTGACGCTGTTCATCCTGACCCTGATACTTAACATCGTGGCACTGCACATCGTGCGCAGGTACCGCGAGCAATACGAGTAAGGACAAGCGCCATGAACAAAACCACTGCAACCATCCGGGCCGGTCTGGCCCGCCGTTATGCGCGTGAGCGCCGCTTCCGCCGGTTCGGCCTCGGTGCCATCATCGTCAGCATGCTGTTTCTGTTCATTCTGCTGTTCACCATCTTCAGTCAGGGCGTCTCCGGTTTCAGCCAGACCTTCATCAAGCTGGATGTGGTGCTGGATGAGGCCACGCTGGGCGTCGGTCCCGGAGCCACCGGGGAACAGCTGCGCAACGCCGGTTTTGCCAAAGCCATCAGCCAGTCCCTGTATACGCTGTTCCCGGATGTCAGCAGCCGCAGCGACAAGCGCAACCTGCGTGCCCTGATGAGCTCGAACGCTCCCTACCGCCTGATGGGGATTGTTATGGATGACCCAAGCTTGCTGGGACAGACCTACAGCGGCTGGTTTCTGGCGGATGATGACATTGACACCTACCTCAAGGGCCACGTCGACCGCAGCCTACCGGAAACCGACCGGCGCCTGAAGGACCAGACCCTGGGCTGGATCGACCGGCTGGAGGCCGAAGGCCGGATTGAAAAGCGCTTCAATACCGAATTTTTCACCAATAACGATTCCCGCGAACCGGAACAGGCCGGGATACTGGGCGCCTTGATGGGGTCGTTTTTCACCATGCTGGTGACGCTGCTGCTGTCCTTCCCGATCGGGGTGGCGGCTGCCATCTACCTGGAGGAGTTCGCGCCCAAGGACAACTGGTTCGTGGACCTGATCGAGGTCAACATCAACAACCTGGCTGCCGTCCCTTCAATCGTGTTCGGCCTGCTGGGGCTTGCGGTTTTCATCCAGCTCTTCGGGGTGCCGCGCTCCACCCCGCTGGTCGGGGGTCTGGTGCTGACCCTGATGACCCTGCCCACCATCATCATCGCCAGCCGTGCCGCCCTCAAGGCCGTACCGCCCTCCATCCGCGAAGCCGCCCTCGGCATGGGTGCCTCGCGGGTTCAGACCGTGTTCCACCACACCCTGCCACTGGCCATGCCCGGCATTCTCACCGGCACCATCATCGGCATGGCCCAGGCGCTGGGTGAAACCGCACCACTGCTGATGATCGGCATGATCGCCTTCATCCTCAGCACCCCGGAAGGCATCACCGACCCGGCCACAGTGCTACCGGTACAGGTCTTCCTCTGGTCCGACAGCCCCGAACGGGCCTTTACCGAAAAAACCTCCGCTGCCATCATCGTCCTGCTGGGTTTTCTGATCCTGATGAACCTGCTGGCGGTGCTGTTCCGCAAAAAATTTGAAAGAAGGTGGTAAGATCATGAGCTTTGCAACCACAAGCTTGGATACCGGCATGACCAAACAGCCTCACAGCAGCACCGAAACCGCACCGGGAAACATGCGGCGGGCAACGACGGCTCCGCTGGACATTGAAACCGTGGTCGAGGAACTGAAAGAGCTTCCACAACCGGTGGGCATGCCGCTGCTGGACGATCCCAAATATCATACCCGTGACGTGAGCGTGTTCTACAACGAAACCAAGCAGGCCATCTTCAATGTGGATCTGGACATCGGCAGGAACGAGGTCATTGCCATGATCGGCCCTTCCGGTTGTGGCAAATCCACCTACCTGCGCTGCCTGAACCGCATGAACGATACCATTTCCGGCTGCCGGGTCACGGGTGAACTGCTGCTGGATGGTGAGGATGTCTATGCCAGGAGCCAGGACCCGGTACTGCTGCGGGCACGGGTGGGGATGGTGTTTCAGAAACCCAACCCGTTCCCGAAGTCCATCTATGACAATGTGGCCTATGGGCCGCGCCTGCACGGTCTGGCCAACAACCGCGCCGAACTGGACGAGATTGTCGAGGACAGCCTGACCAAGGCCGGCCTGTTCAAGGAAGTCAAGGACCGCCTGAACCTGCCCGGTACCGGCCTGTCCGGTGGTCAGCAGCAGCGCCTGTGCATTGCGCGGGCGATTGCGGTCAGCCCGGAAGTGATCCTGATGGACGAGCCGACCTCGGCCCTTGACCCGATTGCCACCGGCATCATCGAGGAACTGATCGATACCCTGCGCCAGAGTTTCACCATCTGCATCGTGACCCACTCCATGCAGCAGGCGGCCCGCATCTCCCAGCGCACGGCCTACTTCCACATGGGTTATCTGGTGGAGGTGAATGATACCAACACGGTCTTCACCAATCCCGAGCACCTGCTGACCGAGAATTACATTACCGGACGCTTCGGCTAGAATCAGATGGTATGGGTACAGCTCACAGGCAACAATAACAGGGGACAACAGGATTCATGAACATGAACAAATCGGTCGAAATCGGACACCACACCTCCCAGCAGTACAACCACGAACTGGAAGACGTGCGCAACCTGCTGCTGCAGATGGGGGGGCTGGTGGAAAGCCAGCTGGCCAAGGCGCTCAAGGCGCTGCTGGAGCATGACAGCGAGCTGGGGGAGGAAGTCGCCTTTTCCGATTACAAGGTCAACCAGCTGGAAGTGGAGATTGACGAGCAGTGTGCCCGTATCATTGCACGCCGCCAGCCGGCAGCCAGTGACCTGCGCCTGCTGCTGTCCATCATCAAATCCATCACGGATCTGGAGCGGATCGGGGATGAGGCTGAAAAAATCGCCCGCCATGCGATCCGTACCAATGACCTCAACAGCGGCAAACTCAATGCCTCATTGCGCCACCTCGGGGATCATGTACGTGAAATCCTGCGTGAGTCACTGGATGCCATGGCGCGCATGGATTCCCCCCAGGCCTTGCGGGTGGCCCGCTCGGACAGCCAGATTGATCAGGAATTCGACCTGCTGTCGCGCCAGCTGCTGACCCACATGATGGAAGACCCGCGCACGATTCAGGACAGCCTGAACGTGACCTGGTGTGCCCGCTCACTGGAGCGGATCGGTGATCACTGCAAGAATATCTGTGAATACGTGATCTACTTTGTGGAGGGCAAGGACATCCGCCATATCAACCTCAGCCGCCAGGCCGGCAAAGAAATCGCCGCCAGCCAGACAGCCCCTGAAACCGTTCCCCAGAGACTCCCTGCCGGACTGGACCCCGACCCTGACAGCATTCAGTCCTGAGCCGGCATGCCGTTCAGCGTTTCCGCAATCAAAAACGCCAGCTCCAGGGCCTGATCCGCATTCAGGCGCGGGTCGCACTGGGACTGGTAGCGCAGGGCCAGCCCGGTATCCGTGACCTCATAGGCCCCGCCCACGCACTCCGTCACCGGCTCGCCGGTCATTTCCAGGTGCACGCCCCCGGCAATGCTACTTTCGGCCCGGTGAATCAGGAAAAAATCACGCAGTTCCGCCAGAATGTGCCCGAAATTGCGGGTTTTGTAACCGGACTCACTGTTCACGGTATTGCCGTGCATGGGGTCGGAACTCCAGATCACGGCATGCCCCGATGCCGCAATGGTGCGGATCAGCCCCGGCAGGTGTTCGGCAATCTGCCTTGCACCGAAGCGCGTGATCAGGGTGATGCGCCCCGGCTCATTGGCCGGGTTCAGAATATCCAGCAGGTCCCGGATCCGGTCGGGGTCCGCTCCCGGTCCTACCTTGATGCCCAGCGGATTGCGGATACCCCGGAGAAACTCCACATGGGCATAATCCGGCTGGCGGGTACGGTCACCCAGCCACAGCATGTGCGCTGAACAGTCATACCACTGCTGCTCCGGCCCCTCCCGACGGGTCAGGGCCTCCTCATACGGCAGCAGCAGGGCCTCATGCGAGGTGTACAGCGTGGTTTCCCGCAGGCTGGCAGTGTTCTCCGGCGTTACGCCACAGGCACGCATGAAGGACAGCGCCTGATCAATCTGGCGCGCCATGTGCTCGTAGCGCTCATGCTGCGCCGACTGTGACACAAACCCCAGATTCCAGCGATGGACCTTCTGCAGATCGGCAAACCCGCCCCCGGCAAAGGCTCGCAGCAGGTTCAGGGTCGAGGTGGACTGGTGATAGGCCTGAAGCATGCGCTGCGGGTCGGGGATGCGGCTGGTGGCTTCAAAGTCCAGCCCGTTGATGATGTCACCGCGATAGCTCGGCAGGGTGACACCGGCACGGGTTTCGGTATCGGCGCTGCGCGGCTTGGCGAACTGGCCGGCAATGCGCCCGACCTTGACCACCGGACGACGGCTGGAAAAGGTCAGCACAATCGCCATCTGCAGCAGCACCCGGAAGGTATTCCGGATTGAACCAGCCTGAAAATCAACAAAGCTTTCGGCGCAATCCCCACCCTGCAGCAGGAAACGCTCCCCGCTGCCCACCCCGGTCAGGGCGGACTGCAGGGCGGCAATCTCGCCACCGAACACCAGCGGCGGGAACCGGGACAGGCGGCTACTGACTTCAGCCAGTGCCGCCTGATCCGGGTATTCGGGCACCTGAACAATGGGCTTGCTGCGCCAGGAATCCGGGGACCAGGGTTTCATGTACGACCTCAGAAAAGTGACTCAAGGCCGGCATTATACCCCTGCCCCCGGCAAGTACCTAAACGGCGCGCAGAACCCCTGCAAAAAACTGCGTCAGGCGGGCATGGTCATCCAGCGGCAGCACATCGGCAACATACTGATCCGGACGCACAATGATGATGCAGCCCTGCTCACGATCAATGCCGCGCAGGGCATAAATATCCTGCCCCTCCCGGCTGTCGGCACAGAACACCTTTTCGTAATCCTTCAGCCCGTAGCGGCCCTTGCGCGGCTGCAGCAGTGCCGGCATGCTGTTCACATCCAGGCTCTGGTGCGGCTGCTGGAAAACGGCACGCACATCAATCACGGCATCAGGGTCGGCACCCGCCGGTGTATGGCGGCGCAGGGGCGACTGTTCATCATCCTGCAGAAAACCGCACAAGGCCCGGACCCGGCAGTCGACCCCCATTGGTGCCTCCCGACCGGCGAAGGCGAATACATGCCAGCGGCCATCCGCCGTGACACAGTGTCCCAGCTGCATGGGTTTGGCATCCGCCAGGCGCACCACCGGTGCGGAATGAAAACGCATGCCCAAGGTCTCACCACTGGCCAGCGCCTGATGCTGCCCCTCACCAACCAGTGCAGACGGCTGGTAATGCGTGGCCACCCCGGCGGTAAAACGCCCGAACTGCATGAAGGTCTGCTGGAATACCGCCGGGTCCACCCCATCCGGATTGTCCGCCGAACGCGGTTTGGCACTGAAGAGTTTGGAAAAATCCCGATCAAAATCAATCAGCTTCTGGGCCACATCCTGCCGCTCAGCGGAATAGGAACGCAGCAGTTCAGGGTCGGCACGCCCGGTCAGCACGTGTGCCAGCTTCCAGCCCAGATTCCAGGTGTCGTTCACCGAGGTATTCAGGCCCTGCCCGGCTTTGGGGCTATGGGTATGGCAGGCATCACCGGCCAGAAACACCCGTGGCAGCCGCCCGGCTTCAGCATCATCAAACGCCGTGGTCAGACGCTGACCGATTTCATACACACTCCACCAGGCGACCTCCTTCACATCGATGGTGTAGGGCCGCAGAATGCGGTTGGCAGCGGCAATCAGGGTGTCGGCGGTCATGCTGTCACGGTCGATACGCTGATTCTCCTGCAGCTTGTCCATTTCAATGTAAAGGCGCACCAGATACCCCCCTTCCCGGGGAATGATCATCATGTTGCCTTCATTACTGGAATAAATCGCCGTTTTGAGGCGGATATCCGGAAAATCCGTCACCGCCAGCACATCCATCACGCCCCAGGCCTGATTGATGGAATCCCCCACCAGTTCACGCCCGATCTGACGCCGCACGGTGCTGCGGGCTCCGTCGCACCCGACCACATACCGCGCCCGCACGGTCTCCACTTCACGCATGTACTGGGAAACGTTCATCACACGCTCAAATTGCAGGGTCACCGGATAATCATCCGCCGCATGATCCACGGCCACACTCAGCAGCTTGCGCCCGTAAAACGGTTCGACCTTGCCCGGACTCCGGCGCATGACCGTCAGAAAATGATCATGCACCCGTGCCTGATTGATGATCACATGCGGCTGCTCCGACAGGTCATTCTCCACATCCTGAATGCGACCGCTGCGGGTGATGTGGGCGGGGGTGGCATCATCCGGGCGCCAGAAGCTGGTTTCATTGACCTGATAAGCCTCCTGAGCCACCTGATCGGCAAAGCCATAGGCCTGAAACATCTCCATGGTGCGGCAGGCAATGCCGTCAGCCTGCCCCAGCAGCAGGCGGTCATCCTTCTGCTCCACGATACAGGTGGAAATCCCACCGAACTGGGCCAGCTGCGCTGCCAGGTTCAGGCCTGCCGGCCCGCAACCGACGATCAGGACATCCACCTGCGCCGGCAGCGGGCGCTTGAGAGGGGGGGGGACAATACGCTCCAGTGAGTCGCTGATACGCGGGTCGCCGGCCTGATAGCCATCAAGGTGAAACTGCATGGTGATCCTCCTGTTGGTTGCAGTGTTCGCCCACTTTAAACAAAAGCAGCTATTTGTAAAAATAGTCTTTTGCCACCAGACTGAAAGAATCTGCATAGATGAACCCCAATCTGCTAAAACAGCTGGCCATTATCGTGCGCCAGGGCTCGCTGAGCAGTGCCTCGGAACAGCTTTATATCAGCCAGCCGACCCTGACCCGCAGCATCCAGCAACTGGAAAACCGGGTCGGTGCACCGGTCCTGAAACGCTCCCGTTACGGCGTGGTGCCGACCGAAATCGGTGCCCGGCTGGCCCGGCTCGGAGAGCGGATTCTGGCCGATGCCCAGCACGGTGAGGAAATCATCCGCCAATGGCACAACGGCTACCAGAGCGAATTCACCATCGGCATTGATCCCTTGTGGGAGTTTGCCACCGTGACCGCCATGACCGACGGCCTGCTGGCAGATCCGCAGCATGTGTTTCACCTGCGCACCGGCTCAGCGGCAGCCCAGATTGCCCTGTTGCAGGATGGCCAGCTGGATTTCCTGCTGGCCCCGGCCCATCTGAGCGTGGCTCAGGGCATGCTGGAGCGGCATATCCTGTTCCGGGACCGTTCGGGCATCTTTGCCGGCCAGCGCTCCTCCCTGCCGGGCCGGAAAACCCCTGTCACCCTGGAGGAACTGGCGCAGATGGAGTGGATGATCGCCGGGGCCAGTGCCGGTTTTCTGGATGAACAGGGCCGGCAACCCACCCCGAAAGCCGCACGTATCGCCTTTACCGGTGGCATCCGCAGCGTGATCCATCTGCTGGGCAGTACCGACATGCTGGTACGCATGCCGGCCCGGCTGGCGCTGATGACCGGTGGCATCCGGCCCGAACAGCGGATCGTGGTCGCTGGTGAACGGGGACCACGCCGGGATATTGCGCTGTGGTTCCGGGCCGGTACCGATGAACACCCGGCCATGCGGGCCGTGCGGCAGCTGATCAGCGGCATTGTCCAGCGCCTGGATCAGGAAACCCCGGATTTCGGGGTGCTGGGGGAATGACGATCACCTTGGATACTGTCGTCACAAGATGGGGTGGTGTCGCCTGCGACAACCGGCACTTTCTCAATGCCGTTTTCCGGATGCTGCGTACCGGAGCCCCCTGGCGGGATCTGCCAGCAGACGATGGACTATGGTGACTGGAAGAACACGCATAGGCGCTTGTTACCATGGCAGGGTGGTGCCATCAATATCGATGAAGCGGCCATTATCCGCCGTGGTGAGACCCGCCAGATTGCGACGCAGGGCGGCAGCAGAATCCGCCACCGCCAGAGTGGCACCGTCCCCGCCCATGTCGGTGCGCACCCAGCCCGGATGCAGCGCCACCACGGTGATGCCACGGGCAGCCAGATCATGGGCGGCACTGGCACACACCATGTTGAGGGCGGCCTTGCTGGAGCGGTACAGGTAGGCGCCCCCCCGAATCGTTGTCGGCAATACTGCCCATGCGGCTGCTCATGTTGGCCATGATCCGGAGCCGGCTGGCAGCCACATGCCCGACCAGCACCTCCATCATTTTCAAGGGGGCAATGACGTTGCTGCGCAGGGTCTGCTCCCAGCTTTCGGTGTCGGTATGCCCGAAATCCTGGCGCTCCCAGCCCCCGGACACCCCGGCATTGTTGAACAATATATCAATCGCCTGTCCCTGCAGAATGTCGGCCAGCGAAGCACGCTGGCTCGCATGGTTGACATCCAGGGCCAGCACCTGCACCGGCGCGCTGGCAGCCAGTGCCTGCAGGGCCTCAGCTTTTTCAGGGTTGCGGCAGCAGGCATACACCTGCCAGCCCTCAGCGGCATACTGGCGTGTCAGCTCCAGGCCGATGCCGCGATTGGCACCGGTAATCAGGATGGAACGGGTATCACTCATGGGGTCGGCTCCCGGTCAATGGAACAAGGTTGCGGTTGAAGAAACAGCGTGCTCATGGTTTATACTAGCCGGAAAGGGGCCGGCTGCGAACCGCCATGGCAGCAGGCCATGGATTGTAGCACGTGCCCGGCCCCGCTCCACTGATCCGAAGGAAACCGACATGCAAAGCCCCCGCCCCCGACTGCTGTTCATCCCCGGCCTGTTGTGTGATGGCACGGTCTGGGAAGCTGCCATTGAACGCCTTGAAGACCGTTTTGCCATTCATGTGGCCGACCTGAGTACCCAGAACAGCATCAGCCGCATGGCCGCCGACCAGCTGGCGGGGCTGGAAGGGCCGTTACTGGTGGCCGGGCATTCCATGGGGGCACGGGTGGCCCTGGAATTATACCGTCAGGCCCCGGAACGGGTGAGCCGGCTCGCGCTGCTGGATACCGGTGTGCATCCGCTGGCGGACGGGGAACTGACCCGGCGTCAGGCCATCATCCGGCTGGCACACGAACAGGGCATGGCAGCACTGGCTGAACGCTGGCTGCCGCCCATGGTATACGAACCTTATCATCAGGATGCCACCCTGATGGGACGCCTGCGCGCCATGGTGCTGCGCATGAATCCGGACCTGCACGAGCGCCAGATCACGGCCCTGGTCGGGCGTCCGGATGCCCGACCCCTGCTGGCGCAGATTCACTGCCCGACCCTGGTGCTGGTGGGGCGGCATGATGCCTGGAGCCCGCTGGCCCAGCATGAAGGCATGCACCAGCAGATTAAAGGGTCCAGACTGGTGGTGATTGAGCATGCCGGACACTTTGCGCCGCTGGAGCAGCCGCAGGCCGTGGCGGATGCGCTGGAAACCTGGGCAACAGCCTGACGATAAAAAGATCAGCATATTTTTTGCCAATCCGGGCGGTTTGCAGTATACCGGTTCCCATGGACACCCCGGCATCAGGATGCTGCGGGGCCACAGGACTTTCAAACCTCAGCAAGATAGGGATTATCATGAAGCATCTGACCCAGGCAGCGTTGACTGCCCTGACTGTTTTCGGCTTTTCCGCACCGGCGCTGGCTACTGACGGGGTGCCGTTTGTGCATGCCTCCGGTGAGTGGCGTGTGAACCACGAGGACTGGCGGGTGGTGTGTGACAACCTCGGGCGCGGACAGTGCCACATGGAAACGGCACTCGTCAGCCCGGATACCGCTGCGGACGGGAAAAAGCGGCCGGATGCACAGGATTCCCACTCCATCACCTATTATCCCAAAGGCAAGGACCAGGAAGCCCGGTTCCAGTTTCATAGCCGGACCACATTCACACCGGCTTATGACCAGCTGACCCTGTGGATCGACCGCAAGCGTTACCGGCTGGAGCCGGAGCAGGTGCAGGCGCACAAGGCCCCATCCGGCAAGGTGATGGCAGAGACCTTTGAGGTGACCGACAGCAGGCTGGTGGCACGGCTGCTGGATGGCATGCGGAAAGGGCTGGTGCTCAAGGTGCAGTACGGGGTCTACAACCCGGAAAGCTACTCGCTTAACGGCGTGCGTGCCAGTCTCAAAACCCTGCAGAAACAGCAGAAGGAAAAAAGCACGGTTTCCGGCAATCAGGCCCGCAACCGCTCAGGCAAGGTCCGTACCCAGGCCGAGGATACGCAGACCCACTTCAGCAAACCACGCTGACAGGGGTGTAAATCAGTGCTGCCCGGCACAGCCCGGGCCGGCCACCGAAATCCAGAGTACCGATGAACCCTTCATTCCCGAGTATGTGAATGAGGCAGTGGGGCAGCTAACCCGCATTTCTCACCCACCCCAGGGATAAGGCCGTTTCAGGTATAATTATTAGCGCCTAATCAAATAGTTATACTTTTCAAAGGAAACGGCCTTATGAAAACACAGTGTACACCAGCGTTGCCGCCCTTTCAGCTCCTGAAGCGCCGCGCGGTGCAAGTCCAGTTTGACGGCGGCTTCATCAGTTCCGAGGGCGGCGCCCTGCTGCTGCGGGAACTGGAGCAACGCACCGGCATCCTGTCGCGGGTGTCGGGCTGCTTCACGGACTACCGGAATCCCGACTTGATCGAGCATCCGGTGGAAGCCCTGATCAAACAACGGATTTACGGGGTGGCGCTGGGTTACGAAGATTTGGACGACCATGACCGGCTGCGGCATGACCTGCTGCTCAGGACGGGGCGGCTGGCACAACGGACGAAATCACCCGGATTGTCACCCAGATCCGTCAACGTTGGCCCAAGGTACGTATCCTGGTGCGGGGCGACAGTGGTTTCTGCCGGGAAGACCTGATGGTCTGGTGTGAACAGAACCGGGTCGATTACCTGTTCGGCCTGGCGAAGAACAGCCGCCTGTGCGAAGCACTGAAGCTGGAACGCGCCCTGGCCAAACTGATCCATGACCTGAAAGACCTGCCCGCCCGCGCCTTCAGGGACTTCCGCTACCAGACCCGCCAAACCTGGTCACGGGAACGGCGGGTGGTGGGTAAGGCCGAATCCCTCGACCAGGGGGACAACCCGCGCTTCGTGGTCACCTCCCTGACCCGGCGGCAATACCGCGCCCAGTACCTGTATGAACAGCGCTACTGCGCCCGTGGTGAGATGGAGAACCGCATCAAGGAACAACAACGGGATCTGTTTGCCGACCGCACCTCCACCCACCACCTGTATGCCAACCAGTTGCGCCTGTACTTCGCCAGCTTCGCCTACGTACTGCTCCAGGCGCTACGGCGGCTGGCGCTGCGGGGGACGGAAATGGCTCATGCACAGGCCGGAACCATCCGCCAACGGCTGCTCAAACTCGGCGCCAGGATCACCCTGAGCGTCCGCCGCATCCGCGTGGCCTTGTCAGACAGTTACCCCTGGCAGGCGTTGTTCCAACAAGTCCTGCTACGGTTGCAGGCGCTGCCGCTCCGGGAATAAGGCCGGCTTCAGGTGAGTGTAACCTGTCGCGCGCGTCCCACC
>JAGRJD010000048.1:0-5937 GCA_020442915.1 Thiothrix sp.
AGGATCGGGAACAGGTCGGTCAGGTAGTCGCGCAGGATATTGCCGGTCACGGAAATGGTGCTCTTGCCACGAATAATGCGCTCCAGACTGAAACGCATCCCGCGCAGCGGCGACATGATGCTGATGTCCACGTCAGTCAGGTCATGATCCTTCAGGTAGGTTTTGACCTTCTTGATCAACTCATACTCATGCGGGCGGTATTCATCCAGCCAGAAGATGGCGGGCAATTGTGATTCACGCGCCCGCCGCACCGCCAGCGCCACCCAGTCACGCACCGGCAAATCCTTGGTCTGGCACATGCGCCAGATGTCGCCTTCCTCCACGTCCTGTTCGATCAGCACCTTGCCCTGATCATCCACAATCCGCGCCACGCCATCTTCAGGGATTTCAAAGGTCTTGTCGTGGGAGCCGTATTCTTCCGCCTTCTGTGCCATCAGGCCGACATTCGGTACCGTACCCAGTGTTTTGGGGTCGAAAGAGCCGTTGGTTTTGCAGAAATTAATCATTTCCTGATAAATACGTGCAAAGGTACTTTCCGGCATCACCGCCTTGGTGTCCTTCAACTGGCCTGAGGCGCCGTACATCTTGCCGCCATTGCGGATCATCGCTGGCATTGAGGCGTCGACAATCACATGGTTCGGGGAATGCAGGTTGGAAATGCCCTTGGCGGAATCCACCATGGCCAGTTCCGGGCGGTGCTCGTAGCAGGCGTGAATGTCGCGCTCGATTTCTTCCCGCAACGAAGTCGGCAAGGTGGCGATCTTTTCATACACGCTGCTCATGCCATTGTTGGGGTTGACACCCAGTTCCTTGAACAACTCGCCGTGCTTGTCGAACAGCTCCTTGTAGAAAATCTTTACGCAATGGCCGAATACGATCGGGTGCGAGACCTTCATCATGGTGGCTTTCACATGCAGCGAGAACATCACGCCGGTTTGCTTCGCGTCGTCGATCTGCTGTTCATAGAACTCGCACAGCGCCTGCTTGCTCATGAACATGCTGTCGATGATCTCGCCTTCCAGCAGCGATACCTTGGGCTTGAGCACGATGGTTTCGCCGCTGTTGGTGACCAGTTCCATGCGCACATCGCAGGCGCGATCCAGCGTCAGGCATTTTTCACTGTGATAAAAGTCGCCAGCTTTCATGTGCGACACGTGGGTGCGCGACGCCTGGCTCCATTCCTTCATTTCATGCGGGTAGGCTTGTGCATAACGCTTCACCGCTGCTGGCACACGCCGGTCTGAATTGCCTTCGCGCAGCACCGGGTTGACCGCACTCCCCAGCACTTTGGAATAACGGCGCAACAAGGCTTTGTCCTCCTCGGTTTGCGGGTCTTCGGGGTAATCCGGCAACGGGTAACCCGCCGCCTGGAGTTCCTTGATGGTCGCGATCAATTGCGGCACGGAGGCGCTGATATTGGGCAGCTTGACGATATTGCTGTCTGCTTCCTGCGTCAGTTGCGCCAGCACGCCCAGATCGTCGGACACCTGCTGTTCGGGTGTCAGGTAATCCGCAAACTCCGCCAGGGTGCGCGCCGGCAGCGACAGGTCGTTCTTGGTGATTTCGATGCCCGCGCCGGAAGCGAAGGTGCGGATGATCGGCAGCAGGGAGCAAGTCGCCAGCAGCGGCGCCTCATCCGTTAATGTGTAAATGACCTTGGGTACCTTTGGTGTTTCACTTGTCATGTTAAAGATATTCCTGAATGGCTAGATTGCTGACAATTTCCTGTAAATCCGCCAATGAGCACCACGCCACCGGGTAATGCTTCCGAACAGGGATTCTGACTCAAAACGGACTTACAGCGCCTGTTTGTTATCGTTTTCAGCAAGTTTACCTGCTCTTTTCGATGAAGCCTAGTTAAACCCGGCCTGAATACCAAAATAGGGAAAAACAGGGATTGTCGACAAACACCGGCAAAGTAAACAGTGAAAATGCCATTGCAGGGAAGGACCTGAAACTTTTGGTTGACAAATCAACTCGAAAAACCTTAAATACCTATCAGTTGATTAGTCAACTTAAATCAGGAGGAGATTTTCAATGTGGCAATATTGCCAGCCAGCAAGGAAAACGGTTTCTTCCCGCGTGCCAGTCACACCATCCAAGGAGTCAATACCATGATTGCAACAGCAGAAATGATCGAAGGGCATCGCAGAATAGCGCCCCCGCACGGCGCCCCGGTCTGGGATGTGGACCCTTATGATGAGGCGATTCTGTGCTCCCCGCAGGATTACTACAGTGAGCTGCGGCGGCTGGGCGAGGTGGTTTACATACCGAAGTACAGTGTGCTTGCCGTGGGCCGCTATCAGGTGACACACACGGTGTTCAGTGATTACGAGCATTTCGTATCCTCACGCGGGGTCGGGCTGGACGATTTCAAACTCTCCAGACCGTGGCGGCAGCCCTCCATCATTCTGGAGGCGGATCCGCCGGATCACACCAAAACCCGTAAAGTCATGGCCAGAGCCTTGTCACCCAAATCCGTTAAAATGCTCGAAGCCCTGTTTGTACAGGTGGCCGAAACCCTGGTGGATGAAGTCATCGCCAGGGGCACGATTGATGCGATACCGGAGCTGGCAGAGCGCTTTCCTGTCACGGTGTTCCCGCGCGCGGTCGGCATGAAAGATGTCGATACCCGCTATCTGGTGGATTACGGTGCCATGGTGTTCAATGCCGGTGGGCCGGACAATGCCATCCGCCGCAGGGCCATGCAGTCCGCTGGTGTGATCGTGCCCTGGATTACGGCAGCCTGTGCCCGGAATCGGCTTGAAGCGCAGGGGCTGGGGGCCATGATTTACCGTGCGGCTGATGCGGGTGAAATTACTGTGGAAGAGGCCGCCATGCTGGTGCGCTCGTTTCTGTCTGCCGGTGTTGATACCACCGTGACCGGTATCGGCAATGCCTTGTGGTGCTTCTCACAGTTTCCTGATCAGTGGGAAAAACTCAAAGCGGACCCTGGCCTGCTCCGGCCTGCCTTTGAGGAGGTCTTGCGCCTGACCTCGCCGGTGCATACCTTCGCACGCACTGCCAACTGTGATACCACGATTGCCGGAGTGCCGGTTGAAGCGGACAGCAAGATTCTCTGTGTGCTGGGTGCGGCCAATCTGGACCCGGACAAATGGCCGGACCCGGAGCGTTTTGACATTGAGCGCCGCCCCGTCGGGCATATGGCGTTCGGAGCCGGCATTCACGGCTGTGTCGGCCAGAATCTGGCGCGGGGCGAGTTGCAGGCGCTGCTGGGCATGATGCTGAAGAAGGTTGATCGTATCGAACCGGCTGGTCAGGCGGTCTGGCGTCCGAATAATGGCATTCATGCCTTGAATGCACTGCCCTTGAGAATCATTCCGAAATAAGGAGTCCATCATGCCCCAGGTGAATTTTGTAGCTGCCGATGGCAGCATCACGACTTGTTCCGCCGAGGTTGGCGATACGGTCATGCAGACCGCAATGGCCAATGACATTGACGGTATTGTCGCCGAGTGCGGTGGCTCCATGATGTGTGCCACCTGCCATTGCTATGTGGACGAAGCCTGGCAGGATCAAACCGGCCCGCGTGCGGATGGTGAGGATGACCTGCTGGACTGTGCCAGCAGTGAGGTGCGCCCTACGTCACGCCTGTCCTGCCAGATCAGGCTGACACCGGCACTGGACGGGCTGGTGGTCCACCTGCCGGATTCCCAGCAATGAGTCCGTTGCGGAAATGCGTTCATTGCCGGGAGTAGCGCCGGCCTGAGCCGTGAACACCCGTTCTCACCTGTGCTATGCTTGCGGCGATGAACTTTGAGCACAATGGCAACAACCGCCAGACGGGGCAGAAGGGTGCGTAATACCGGCGTGGATAAACGAAAACAAAGGCTTTCCAGTCCGGTGGCGTTGCGTGATGGTGTGACCATCCTCAACATTGAGCACTATGCCCCCTTCCTGCTGAACGCTGTCAGCAATGCCTGGCAGCGTAAAACCTCGTCAATCTACCGTGATCAGTTCGACCTCGGCATTACCGACTGGCGCGTCATCGCCATGCTTAACATCGAGCCTGAAATCACCGCCAACCGTATCTGTGAGGTCATCCATCTGGACAAGGCGGCTGTCAGCCGTTCGCTGCGCTGCCTGAGCGAGCGCGAATTTGTCACCTTTGAAACCGCCTCGCCGACTGACCCGAGGAAGCGTCGCTGGCGTCTGTCCCCCAGGGGACTTGAGGTTCATGATGAACTGATGAGGCATGCGCTGGCCTGCGAGCAAGCGCTTGTGGGCGATGTCGACCCGCACGATCTTGAGACCTTTTATGCGGTCATGCGCCAGATGCTGGCCAATCTGGCCAGATAGGCCAGCAGTCTGCCGTCATGCTGGCATTCAACCGGCAAGCTTTGTATCCTTCCTGTTTTCATTAACACAGCCCTGGAAGCCTGATGAGCATCATGCAGGAAAACTACAACCACAAAACCCTTGAGCCTCTGGTCCAGAAGTTCTGGGATGAAAACCGGACTTTTACCGTGACTGAGGATCCGGAGAAGGAAAAGTACTACTGCCTGTCCATGTTTCCGTATCCCAGTGGCGTATTGCACATGGGGCATGTCCGCAACTACACCATCGGCGACGTGATTGCACGTTTCCAGCGCATGCAGGGCAAAAACGTGCTGCAACCCATGGGTTGGGATGCATTTGGCCTGCCGGCTGAGAATGCTGCCATCAAAAACAGGGTACCGCCCGCCGAGTGGACCTATTCCAATATCGACTACATGCGCAGCCAGCTCAAAAGCATGGGGCTGGGAATTGACTGGTCGCGGGAAATCGCCACCTGCCGTCCGGAGTATTACCGCTGGGAGCAGTGGTTTTTTATCCAGCTGTATGAAAAAGGGCTGGTCTACCGCCGGAAATCCACCGTCAACTGGGACCCGGTGGATCAGACCGTACTGGCCAACGAGCAGGTGATTGATGGCCGGGGCTGGCGCTCCGGTGCCCTGGTTGAGCAGCGCGAGATCGACCAGTGGTTCCTGAAAATCACTGCTTATGCGGATGAGCTGCTGAATGAACTGGGGCGGCTGCCGGGCTGGCCGCAGCAGGTACGCACCATGCAGGAAAACTGGATCGGGCGTTCCGAAGGGGTGGAGCTGCAGTTCGGGCTCAAGGGCCGTGCCGAAACCCTGACCGTGTTCACCACCCGCCCCGATACCCTGATGGGCGTCAGCTACATGGGGCTGGCTCCCCAACATCCGCTGGCACAGGAGGCGGCTGCCCACAACCCGGCCCTGGCTGCGTTTATCGAGGCGTGCAGGCAGAACCGGACCACGGAAGCTGAAATGGCGACCATGGAAAAGCAGGGCATGGCCACCGGGCTGTCCGCCGTTCACCCGCTTACCGGCAAGGAAATCCCGGTCTGGGTGGCCAACTTCGTGCTTATGGGCTACGGCTCGGGGGCGATCATGGCGGTACCGGGCCATGACCAGCGTGACTGGGAGTTTGCCAGCAAATACGAACTGCCGATCTTGCAGGTCATCGCACCCGCCAACGACGGAGAAACGGTGGATGTGGCGGCTGCGGCCTATACCGAAAAGGGCGTGCTGGTCAATTCGGGGGAATTCAATGGCCTGAGTTCCGATGAGGCTTTTGAGGCCATTGCCAACCTGCTGGCCGAGCAGGACAAGGGGGTGCGCCAGATTAATTACCGCCTGCGGGACTGGGGGGTTTCACGTCAGCGCTACTGGGGCTGCCCGATCCCGATGATCTACTGCGATGATTGCGGGGTAGTGCCGGTTCCGGGTCAGGACCTGCCGGTGGTCCTGCCGGAGCAGGTGGTTTTTGATGAGACCGGTGGTTCACCCCTGAAGAAAATGCCGGCATTCTATGAAGTGGAATGCCCTGGTTGCGGCAAACCGGCCCGGCGTGAAACCGACACTTTTGATACCTTTTTTGAATCATCCTGGTATTTCGCCCGCTATGCCT
>JAGRJD010000048.1:6009-32608 GCA_020442915.1 Thiothrix sp.
AGTATATCGGCGGGATCGAGCATGCCATCCTGCATTTGCTGTATGCACGCTTTTTCCACAAGCTGATGCGCGATGCTGAACTGCTGGATTCGGATGAGCCGTTCACCAATCTGCTGACCCAGGGCATGGTGCTGGCGGATACCTTCTACCGTGACGGTCCCCAGGGGGGGCAGAGCTGGTACTCGCCTGCCGGGGTCGAGGTACAGCGTGACGACAGGGGGCGCATTACGGGGGCGATCCTGCTGGCGGACGGGCAGCCGGTCCAGCCGGGAGGCATGAGCAAGATGTCCAAGTCCCGGAACAATGGTGTCGATCCCCAGGAAATGATCGAGCAATACGGGGCTGATACCCTGCGGCTGTTTGCCATGTTTGCGGCACCGCCGGATCAGAGCATGGAGTGGTCGGATTCGGGGGTGGAGGGGGCCCAGCGCTTTATCCGGCGTCTGTGGAAGCAGGTGTCCGAACACGTGGAAGGCGGAAATGTGGCTTCCCGGCAGGGACTGGAGCAGCTGGAGCGCCCGCAGCGAGTGATGCGCCGCAAGCTGCACCAGACGGTGCGCAAGGTGACGGATGACATGAGCCGCCGTCATACCTTCAATACCGCGATTGCGGCCAACATGGAACTGCTGAACGAGCTGGCCCGCTTCGAGGACGCGAGCGATACCGGACGTTCCATCCGTCAGGAAGCCCTGGAGCATATTGTACTGATGCTGTCGCCGGTGATTCCACACGCCTGTCATGCCCTGTGGCGGGCGCTGGGGAAAACGGATGCCGTGATTGACCGGCGCTGGCCGGAAGTGGATGAAAATGCACTGGTGCAGCGCACGCTGGAGTTGATTGTGCAGGTCAATGGCAAGGTGCGCGGCAAGGTTCAGGTGGAGGCCGGGGCCGAGGATGCGGCGGTGCGGGAGGCCGCGCTGGCCAATGACAATGTGCAGCGTTTTCTGGCGGATAAAACCGTGGACAAGGTGATCGTGGTCCGGGGTCGCCTGGTCAATATCGTGGTGCAGTGAGCATGCCGGTACTGCTGAGGCCGTTGCTGGGCCTGTTGCCGCTGTTGCTGTTGCCGGCCCTGCTGTCAGCCTGCAGCGGTTTTCACCTGCGTCAGCCCGGCTCCGTGACTGAAGTGCCGCTGCAGGGGCTGGCGGTGTTCATTGATCCGGCCCAGATGCCGGACCCGACCTTCGTGCCGGTGCTTGAAGCGGCGCTGCGTGAGGATGGTGCGCGCCTGCTGCCGGCAGCTGGTGCAGGGGCGGTGGTTATCGGGATTGACCGGCTGGAGCAGGACAAAACCGTATCCGGCTATTCGGCCCTGCGTCAGGTCAAGGAGTTCAATCATTACATTGAGGTGAGCTTTCATGCCGTTCGCAGCCGCGGGGTACCGGACAGCAGCCCGGAACGGGTGGCGGCCAGCGTGCGCGCCGAGCGTACCCAGCTGTATGACAGCCGCTATGTGCTCGGCGTGGCGGAAGAGGAGAACGGCATCAAAAAAGCGCTGCGGGCAGAGGTTGCACGTCTGTTGGCGCTGCGCCTGCGACGCCTGATGCGCTGAAGGCTGGAGCCGGGGGCCACCGAACGGTGAACGGAATCACCAGCAACCCCCATTCCGGATAATAATACAGCAGGATCAGGCTGAATCCCACCGCGTGCAGGGTATGGCCGGACGGGAAGCTGAATGGGTCCAGCGCAGCGACATTCTGGTGGATAATGTCTCTGTGGTGCTGGGATAGAGGAACAGGTTGGCACTGGCATAATGCCGTGCCAGTGCCCTGCCGGACATCATGGCTTGTCACGGAGCGGAGCGGGTGGGAAGATACCGGATCGGATCAACGAGAGGAGTCCCCCGCGCATGACAACCAAGATTTACCTGCCTGAAAGCGAGCTGCCGACCCACTGGTACAATGTGGCGGCGGACATGCCCAATCCCCCGGCACCGTATCTGGGGCCGGATGGCAGGCCGGTACCGCCTGAAGCCATGCTGGCCATTTTTCCGGAAACGCTGGTCATGCAGGAGATGAGCAGCGAGCGCTGGATTGAAATTCCGGCACCCGTGCGTGAGGCGCTGACCCTGTGGCGGCCATCCCCGCTCTACCGCGCCCGCCGGCTGGAGCAGCTGCTCAAGACACCGGCAAAAATCTACTACAAGAACGAGGCCGTGAGCCCCGCCGGTTCGCACAAGCCCAATACGGCGGTGGCGCAGGCCTACTATAACCGTGAGGCCGGAATCCGCCGCCTGTCCACCGAAACCGGAGCCGGGCAGTGGGGCAGTTCACTGGCACTGGCCGGGCAGATGTTCGGGCTGGATGTGCGCGTGTACATGGTCAGGGTCAGCTACGAGCAGAAGCCCTATCGGCGCTCCATGATGCAGACCTGGGGGGCGGAGGTGTTCGCCAGCCCCACCGACATGACCGAATCCGGGCGCAAGGTGCTGGCTGCCGATCCGGATTCGCCCGGTTCGCTCGGAATCGCCATTTCCGAAGCAGTGGAAGAAGCCGCCAGCCGCCCTGACACCAATTATGCCCTGGGCTCGGTCCTCAACCACGTGCTGCTGCACCAGACCATTATCGGGCTGGAGGCACGCCGGCAGCTGGAGCTGGCCGGGGATTATCCGGACATGATTTTTGCGCCCTGTGGCGGTGGCTCCAATTTCGGCGGGCTGGCCTTCCCGTTCTTCGCCGACAAGGCCGCCGGCAGGGAGGTACGGCTGGTGGCGGTGGAGCCGGCTTCCTGCCCGACCCTGACCAGGGGGGTCTATGCCTATGATTTCGGTGATACCGCCGGGTTGACGCCCATGATGAAGATGTATACCCTCGGGCACGACTTCATGCCCCCCGGTATCCACGCTGGCGGGTTGCGTTACCATGGCGATTCCGCACTGGTGAGCCAGCTGTATCATGAGGGCCTGATCGAGGCGACTGCCGTGGCACAGCTGGAAACCTTTGCTGCCGGTGTCATGTTCGCACAGAGTGAAGGCATCATCCCGGCCCCGGAATCCTGCCATGCCGTGGCAGCGGCCATCCGTGCCGCGCGTGAATGCGCACAGAGCGGCGAAACGAAGACCCTGCTCTTCAACCTGTCCGGTCATGGCCACTTTGACATGGCGGCCTATGACCGCTATCTCAGGGGCGAGCTGACCGACTACGATTATCCGGAATCGGCGATCCGGGCATCACTGGCGCATCTGCCGCAAGTCGGCTGAGCGCTGGTGTTGAAAAGAGAAACCAAGGAGGATACCCATGCAAGACCCACGTTTTGAACTGCAGCTTCCCCCCGCACCGGCGGGGATGGATGCCTCTGAATGGGAGGCGCGGCTGGAGCTGGCAGCCACTTACCGGCTGGTGGATCATTATGGCTGGACCAGTGTGGTGTACAACCACATCACCCTGCGGGTGCCCGGCACCGATCATTTCCTCATCAATCCCTTCGGGCTGCGCTATGATGAAATCCGCGCTTCCGATCTGGTCCGGATTGATCTGGATGGCAATCAGGTGGGCAGCAACTCCGGCAACTGGCCGGTCAACCGGGCCGGTTTTGTGATCCACTCGGCCATTCATGCCGCCCGTGCGCAGGACCTGCACTGCGTCATTCACACCCATGAGCCGATATCCCAGTCCCTGTGCGCACTGGATACCGCGTTCGTGCCCGTCACTCAGGAAGGCTGCCAGTTCCATGAACGCGTGGGCTATCATGATTTTCGCGGCATTGTGCTGGACGAGATGGAAAAGGCCATGCTGGTGGAGGCGCTGGGCAGCCGCAATCACACCCTGGTGCTGCGAAACCATGGCCTGATTACTGCCGGTCCCAGCTGTACCTGGGCCTTCGTGCGCCACAAGGATTTCATCCGCAATGCCGATGTGCAGCTGCGAGCCATGGCTGCCGGTACCCTGCATCCGATTGAAACGGCGGTCATGGCGCATACCCGTGAGCAGTTCGAGGGCGGGGCGGCACAGGCCGGGGCCAAGGTGCGCCATCCGGAGTGGCCGGCACTGCTGCGGCTGGTGGACCAGCTCGACCCGTCCTGGAAAAGCTGAGTTTTTCTGCCGCACTTCCGGCACAGCCCGTCCTGTTTCCCGCTGCCGGATGCAGGCCCGGCAGGGTGCCGGTTATCCGGCTGAAAACCGCGGGCAGGAACAGCGCCTCTGATCAGTACGGCTTCGGAAAAGGGCCGGTGGGGAACAGGTTTTGGATATTCAGTTATTGTTGATATTACTGGCACTGGGTGCCGCAGTGGGATTTTTTGCCGGATTATTCGGGGTCGGCGGTGGTGGTATCATGGTGCCGGTGCTGACGACCCTGTTTGTCAGTCTGGGCTTTCCGGCGGATCAGGTGGTGCATCTGGCGCTGGGAACCTCGATGGCGGCGATTGTCGTAACCTCCTTTTCCAGCATGCGTGCGCACCATGCCAAAGGGGCGGTGCGGTGGCCGGTAGTGCGCCACATCACACCGGGCATCCTGCTGGGAACCTTTGCCGCCACCTTTCTGGCCAGCTACCTGTCTTCGCGCCATCTGGCGATTTTCTTCGCCTGTTTCATGGCCTATGTGGCAGTGCAGATGGTGCTGAATGTCAAGCCCAGGCCACAGCGGGAGCTACCCGGTACCTTGGGGCTGGCTTCGGTCGGTGCAGTGATCGGGGCCATCTCGGCACTGGTGGCGATTGGCGGCGGCTCGTTATCCGTGCCGTACCTGACCTGGTGCAATGTCAATATCCGCAATGCGATTGCCACCTCCGCCGCCATCGGCCTGCCGATTGCACTGGCGGGGACGCTGGGATTCCTGTTGAATGGCTGGGGGCAGGACGGGCTGCCGGCGTATACGCTGGGATATATCTACTGGCCGGCGGTATTGCTGATTTCCGGGGTCAGTTATTTCATCACGCCGCTGGGGGCACATCTGGCGCATTCGCTGCCGATCCCGGTGCTGAAAAAGGCATTCGCACTGTTGCTGGTGCTGCTGAGCCTGAAAATGCTGCATTCGGTGTTCTGATGCGGTTTGAGGTTTGAGAACGGTGCGGGTCAGAGCGCCTGACTCTGACTCACCACACCGCCGGTTGGTACCGGTTCCACCGCAGCTGCCGGCGGCGGCACGGGAGCGGCCATCGGGGCCTGTACGCCCGGTATGGTGGCAATATGCACGGTCTGCTGCGGGTAGGGCATGACGATGCCTGCCGCCCGGAAGGCCTTGTCGATGGCCAGATTCAGCTCACTGATGACCATCAGGGTTGCTTCCACATCACGGATGTGGCAACGCAGCTCAAACAGCAGTGCGCTGTCACCGAAGCCCCGAAACAGGGCCTGCACCTGCTGTTTGCCGTGTTCCTTCAGGGTCAGGGGGTGGTTTTCACCGACCTTGCGCAGCAGGGCCATGACCTGTTCCGTATCGCTGCCATAGGCAAGGCGCACCGGAATGATGATGCGCCCGTACTGGTTGTGCAGCATCATGTTGGTGACCTGCCCGGCGATCAGCTCCGAGTTGGGGACGATGATGTCGGCACGGTCAAAGGTTTCGATGGTGGTGGAGCGGATGCTGATGTCCTTGACATAGCCTTCCGCCGTGCCGACCCGAATCCAGTCACCGCGCCGGATCGGGCGCTCGAACAGCAGAATCAGGCCGGAAATGAAATTGCTGACGATGTTCTGCAGGCCGAAACCGATACCGACCGAAAGCGCCCCGGCGATGATGGCCAGATTGCTGAACTGGATCCCGGCGACCGACAGCCCGATCATCAGCGCCAGCAGGATACCGGCATAACCGGTGATGGTGGTGGTGGCGTCGCGTGCCCCCCGGCTCAGGTTGGTGCGCTTGAGCCAGCTGCTGGCCAGCGAACGCTTGAGCACGTGTGTCATGCCGATCAGCAGGGCCATCAGCAGCAGACCGTACAGAATGCGCAGCGGTTGCAGCAGGAAGCCGCCGATTTCGATGCCGCTGGCAATCCGGGTCAGCATCAGCTGGAACGACTGTTCAGACATCCCCCACAGGCGCATCAGCACCATCAGGGTCAGGGCACTGACCACCAGTACATGCACCAGCCGCAGCCAGATCAGTCCCGGCATGATCTGGTCGCCGGACAGGCCGAGGCGCTTGCGTAGTTTCTGCTGCCAGAGCGCACGTCCCTCATCCATGCCGTCGAAAATTTCAACCGGAATCAGCATCATCAGGCTGCTGATCAGGAGGACGAACAGGGTGCCGAGAATGCCCACAAACAGGAATTCGGCAAAATTGTGGTAGCCGAGCCAGAGGGCAACAATGGCGGTCAGCAGCAGCAGGATGCCGAACAGGTGCAGACGCAGCTGCTGTATCACCTTCAGGTGTTTGCGCAGAATCCAGATCAGGCGCATCAGGGCCAGCCCGATCAGGGTGCCGAGCCCGGTACGGATCAGGCCGATCAGGCTGTTCTGCTCCGGGTTGTTGAACAGCGGGGACTGGAACAGCGCGCCCAGCAGTACCGTGAACAGGAATATCTTGGCCCAGAAATGCAGTTTGCGGCTGGTGGAGGGGGGAACCGGGGTATAGCCGGGGATGTTGGCCTGGGGGCGCAACAGGGTGCGCAGCAGGTCGTTGCAGAGGCTGAAGACCAGCAGGATGAGCACCAGCTGCTGGATGAGTGGTACGCCGGATGAATTGTAGTGCAGACTCAGGCTGATGAGGCCGAAGAACAGCAGTGAGGGCATGCTGCGGATCAGGCTGCGCCAGGTGGCGGCCAGTACCGGGCTGTTGCTTTCCAGTGTCGGGCCGGTCTGGCGGTAGCTGCGGCGTTTGTACAGGCTCCAGACCAGTCCGGCCAGCATGCCGCTGATGCCGTAGGCCAGTGCCAGTCCGAGGTTGTGGAAGTTGAGTGGCAGGGTGGTCAGCGTGGTGACGATGCGGGTTGCCTGTGCAGCCAGACTGCCGGGTTGTTCGATGATCCGCAGCAGCAGGGTCAGTACGGAATCGCTTGGGGCCAGCAGCCGTTCCTTGAGAATGTTCTGCTTGGCACTTTCCGACTGGGCCTGCAGGTTTCTGGCACGCACGTCAATCAGGCGGCATTGGGCCAGTTGCTGCTCCAGCCTGCTTTTGTCGGTATCCAGCTTGGTGCGGGTGCGCACCAGTTCGATGTCGGAGGCGGCACCGACATCCCCCAGGCTGTCCAGCGACTGCTGGGCCTTGGCCAGTTCCGGTTCCTGTCTGGTGATGCAGCCCTGGGCGAACTTCCCGGCTTCCAGGGTGCCCTTGGTGACATCTTCCAGGACCGAATCCTGCGGGCTGGGCTGCTTGAGGAGTTTTTCAAAACGGTCCAGATTGGCCGTGTAATATTTCAGTGACTCTTCCAGGGACGGTGGCTGTTCCTCGGACGATGGTGCGGAACCTTCGCTTCTGCTGCCGGATGGGGAGGCGGTTTCGGCTGCAGCCTGGACCAGTGCCAGCACGGCAGGTCCGCCCAGCAGGAGGACCAGCAGGAGGACGGGCAGGGAGTCCCGCAACAGGCGGTACCCCAGGGCGGTTCGGTTGTTATCGTACATTTTTCTGTCAGGCTTACAGCGTGCCCGTATCCGGGTCCATCTCGTGGTGCAGGTATTGCAGTGCACTGGCCACGTCATGACCCTTGCTGATCTGGGCAATATGAAAAATGGCCTCGCCCTCGTGAATCAGGGGCAGGGTCGAACGCCCGATGATAATCCCGGAACTGGTCGCACGTACAGTTACCTCGGTGGTGCCGAACGGATCGGCCACATAACCAAGGGTGTCACCTTCCTGTACCACGCTGCCCATGGCTTTGGTCACGCGCATGATGCCGCTCTGGGGCGTGCGCACCCATTTGCTGGCATTGCTCATCAGCGGCTCGAAGGCAGGCTGCCTGCGGCGGCTGGGTGGCAGCATTTTCAGGTGGCGCATGACGGCCACAATGCCACGGACACCGACCCGGATCGGGATTTCATCAAAGCGCAGGGCTTCTCCGGCCTCGTACAGGATGGTATCCACGTTGTGGCCTGATGCAGCCTGGCGCAGGGTGCCTTCACGGATGGTGGCATTCAGGACCACCGGGGTCTGGAAGGCACAGGCCAGTGCGGTCAGTTCCGGCTTGCCGTTGAGGTCGACCCGGATCTGGGGCAGGTTATCGCGTCCGATGGCTGCCGTGTGCAGGTCGATGCCGTGCGTGGCACGTGAGACGATTTCCTCCATGAACAGGTGTGCGATGCGGGCGGCGAGGGAGCCGCTTTCATGACCGGGGAAGGAACGGTTCAGGTCGCGCCGGTCCGGCAGGTAGCGTGACTTGCTCAGAAAGCCGAATACGTTCACCACCGGCACGGCCAGCAGGGTGCCGCGCAGGGCGTCCAGCGCCTTGAGGCGTACCAGCCGGCGGATGATTTCCACCCCGTTGATTTCATCCCCGTGCAGGGCCGCACTGACAAACAGGCGCGGCCCCGGCTGGCGGCCATGGATGACATAGACCGGCATGGTGATCCGGGAGTGATTGTAAAGGTCGGGCAGGGGCAGCTCGATATAGCGACGCTCCCCGGCGGCCACTGCCATGCCCCCGACCTTGATGGATGCTTGTTTTGTCATCGGTTATGCTCGTATTCCGGCTGTTTCACCGCCCTGTCGTCAGGATGGGCCGCCCGCAGCCCGGTGATTGTCGACCCGTTTCAGCCCTTGCCACGGGTGGCCGTTTTGCCCTTTTTGCCCTCGTCCTCGATGAATTTGATGATCATGCCGGCCACATCCTTGCCACTGGAGCTTTCGATGCCCTCAAGTCCGGGGGAGGAGTTGACTTCCATCACCACCGGGCCGTGATTGGCGCGCAGCATGTCCACACCGGCCACATTCAGGCCCATGATGCTGGCGGCACGCACCGCCGTGGAGCGTTCTTCCGGGGTGATCTTGACCGTATTGGCACTGCCGCCTCGGTGCAGGTTGGAGCGGAATTCGCCCGGAGCTCCCTGACGCTTCATGGCGGCGACCACCTTGCCGCCCACCACCAGACAGCGGATGTCGGCACCACCGGCTTCCTTGATGAACTCCTGCACCAGAATATTGGCTTTGAGCCCCATGAAGCCTTCAATCACGCTTTCCGCTGCTTTCTGGGTTTCGGCCAGTACCACCCCGATGCCCTGGGTGCCCTCCAGCAGTTTGACCACCACCGGGGCACCGCCGACCAGACTGATGACGTGCTCGACATCATCCGGTTTGCTGGCAAAGCCGGTGACCGGGAGGCCGATACCCCGGCGTGACAGCAGCTGCAGGGAGCGCAGCTTGTCGCGTGAGCGGGTCAGGGCCACGGATTCATTGAGCGGGAATACGCCCATCATTTCAAACTGGCGCAGTACGGCGGCACCGTAGAAGGTGACGGAGGCACCGATGCGCGGGATCACGGCATCAAAGTCTTCCAGCGCCTCACCCCGGTAGTACACCATGGGTTTGTGGGAGGCGATGTTCATGTAACAGCGCAGAATATCGATCACACGCACCTTGTGGCCCCGCTCTTCGGCGGCCTCCACCAGACGGCGTGTGGAATAGAGCCTGCGGTTTCTGGACAGAATGGCGATTTTCATGTTGCTTCCTCCCTGACGGTATGCTGATGCTGTTATGATTGGGGGCCTGCCCTCAAGTGTAGTAATTGCCGGGCTTCATGATCCCGGTCAGGTAGGACGCTGCCGGGTCCACCTGCAGGCGTTTGCGCATGGCCTGCCGGCCCAGCAGCATGCGGAAGCGCATGGTGTCACGGCTGGTCAGGGTGATTTCAATCGGCCAGACGGTGCCTTTCAGCACCAGCCGGGTTTCGATGACCGGACGCAGTTCGCGGTGGCCACCGGAATCACTCACCTCGCGCATCTCCAGCAGCGGGCTTTCGCAGCTGACGACCAGACGTTCACGGTTCTGGAGCGGGTGCATCAGGAAACGGACATACTCCTGCCCGTCACGCCGGAACTGCTCCAGCTCAAAAGCGTGCAGTGCCGAGGTTCTGGCCCCGGTATCGATCTTGGCCTTGATGGCGGGCAGGCCCAGCTCCGGCAATGCGACCCATTCGCGCCAGCCGACAATCAGGGGCTGCGGTGTGGTTACTGTTGCGGTTTCGTGTGCTTCCATGGCGGCTCGCTGTTTCCTCGGGTGTCATGGGCACTAAACGGGTTTTGAAGCGCCGTGTCAATAGTGCGGATATGAATATCGCGCTGCGGATAGGGAAACCGGATGTCATGGGTATGGAATTTTTCCCAGATCAGCAGCATGACCTCGCTTTTGACATTTGAGCAGCCATTCATCGGGTCCCGGACCCAGATGCGCAATTCCAGGTTCACCGAATTGTCGCCGAATCCCTTCAGCAGGCAGGCCGGCTTGGGGAACTTGATCACGCGCGGTGTCTCCCGTGCCGCGTCCAGACACAGCTGTATGGCCAGGTTCAGGTCGCTCTGGTAATGCACGCTGAGCGGAATCTTGAGGCGTACGTTTTCATCGCTGTAGGACCAGTTCTCCACCATGTTGTTGATCAGTTCGTCATTCGGGATCAGGAATTCGCGTCCGTCACGGGTGATCATGGAGACGTAACGGGCACTGAGGTGGTCCACCTTGCCGTAGCGGCCCGCGACCACGATGGTGTCTCCCGGCTTGATGGATTTGTCCGAGAGCAGGATGATGCCGGCGATCAGGTTGGAAAACACTTTCTGCAGGCCCAGGCCGATACCGACCGCCACAGCGCCTCCGAAGAAGGCAAAGGCCGTCAGGTCGATGCCGACCGTATGCAACCCGATCAGGAAGGCAAAGGCCACCAGCAGGAATTTGACCAGCTTGCCCAGCAGGGCCTTGGTGGAGAGGCTCATGTCGGACTTGTGGCGCAGGGCGTTGTCGAGCTGGTTGGAGAGAAACAGGGCGCCCCACACAAAGGCGGCGATCGAAAACGTGGAGGAAATCAGGTCGTAAACCGACAGGCTGTTTTTCTCCGAACCGAGCTTGAGGCCGTCCAGCCAGTTGATGGTGAGCTGCAGGTAGCCCAGCATGTGCAGGGTGGTGATGCTGATGATCAGGATGGCGACCAGACGGCTGAAGAAGACATTGCGGATAAAGGTGGAGCCAAACAGGATCAGGGCCCAGGCCATGGCGATGTTGGCGGTTTTCTGCAGCAGCTGGTAGGGGACACCCATGGTCTTGTAGCCCAGCATGATCAGCCCCAGCAGGAACAGCAGGCTCAGGGGGAAGATCATGCTCAGCACAATGCGCCATGACAGTTGCAGGATTGGGTGATTTTTGTGGAAGCTTTTCGGCATGGTAATTTTCTGGCTCAGCTGGCGGCTGATCCAGGTGGCAAGGCCGAGGCACAGCAGAATGATGCAGATCTGCAGCAGGATGCCCGGACCCAACACCCATTGGGTAATCCAGACATACAGAAGGTGCAGTTGTTCCTGTTTGGCGTTAAGGTCCATGGAGATTGTTGCTGTTTTGTTGCTGTGGAAGGCTATAATACTAGCTATTGGTCAGCATTTTTGGCGATTTTCATTATTGCTGGTATTGATTCATCAGTGGTTCTGCTTGACTGGTTCATATTTAATGTTACTTTTTTACCACAGCAGTGTACGCTACTGCCGGAATGGAAATAAGGGCTTGTCAATCAATTTTTTTGCAGGTACGCTATTCCTGTTATGTTGCGAAAATGCAACTCTTGTTGCTTCTAGCGCTTCAGGTTTGGCAACAACCTTCAATGACTAACAGACAATAGTTTTAACTATATTTCAGGAGTAATTTCAATGAAAAAACGGATGATTTCGTTTGCTGTTGCAACCGTGCTGGCTTCTGCAGCCCAGGCCGAGGTAACGCTTTATGATTATAAGGAAGGCACCAGCGCCTATGAAGAGGCTTATGTCAACGGTGGCCTGACGGTCAACAGAAACCGTGGCGATGACCAGACTGCGTATGACCTGAACCTGGGTGTCAATTATGACCGTACCCTGAGTTCACCAAGCCGTGACCTCAATCTCCAGGCCGATATTGACGGCAATGTCAGCCGGGCCGGCACCAAAGATGCGGATGACGTGGACAGCTACACCGCCGGTGCTTCCATTACCGTGGATAATTATTTTGTTCCCGGCAGCAACACCGGGTTCTGGTTCGGTGGGGCTTCCGTGCGTGCCAATGATGCCTTTGATGATCTGGAGACCACTGCCAGTATCGGTGTCGGTTATGGCCGTGTCACCAACGTGACGCCAATGGCCAAGGCCATGCGCGTGATCGATGAGCTGGTCAAGTATGGCGTCATCAAGGGGCGTCCGCCGGTATCGGTCTACCAGCAGATTGCTTCCGTGATCTCCAAAGAGCCTGAGTACTATGCCCGTTTCGGGAGCGACTACGAGCTCAAGTGGATCGGGGATGTTGAAGCCGTCCTGCGCTCTGCCGGTATTGTCAACAGTCTGGGAGCCATTGGTATCCTGCGTACCCAGCATGTGCTGGTGGACGAGAACATCTCCCTGCGCCGTTATGGCTGGAAGGTGCGTGCCGGCCTGAGCTATGTGGGCAGCAATTTTGATGGCCTGACCGACAAGCCGGGCGTGCTGCTGGGGGCTGAGTACCATCACCCGCTCAACAACCAGACCCAGCTGTCTGATGTGGCTACTGTCAACTTCGTCCTGAATGACGGAGATAACGGTTACAACTTCAATAACAACCTGAGCCTGACCTATGAAGTGGATGACCGCATTGACTGGGAGAACACCTGGAATCTGAACTACGCGAAGAACTCGGTCAATAATGATGACGTGACCACCAACAACCTGACGTCCACTTTCGCGTATGAAATCAACAATACCCTGGACTTCACCACCACTGCCCGCATTCAGCACATCAACGGCAGTTCGGATGCCGCCAATCCGGATGGTACCGACCGCGCCCTTATCATGGGTGTGCGCTACCGTCTGCGCTAATCCGGGACCAGGGAAACCTGACTTGAGCGGATATAAAGGGAGCCTGATGGCTCCCTTTTTCTTTACCGGTTTTTCCTGCAAAAGGGTGGTTAAGCGGCCATCCAGCCTGTAAAGTTGGCAGGTTTTCCCCGCTGTGCTCAGGTTGCCGGGGATTTGCCAATGGATGATCAGGAGGTCTGAATGAAGATCGGGGTACCCAGGGAACGCTTCGCCGGTGAAGCACGGGTGGCGTTGACACCCGCTTCGGCCCTGCAGCTGCAGAAGCTCGGGCATGACTGTTTTGTCGAACATGATGCCGGTGCTGCGGCCCGGTTTGCCGATGCGGATTACGCCGCAGCCGGTGTCATGGTGGTGGATTCGGCCCGGGCACTGTATGACATGGTGGATCTGGTGGTGCGGGTACGCCCGCCCGAGCCGGATGAGCTGGCACAGTTGCACCGGGGGCAGACCCTGATTGCCTTTTTCTGGCCGGCCCAGAATCCGGCGCTGCTGGAGCAGGCGCGTGCGCAGGGCGTGAACGTGATCGCCATGGACATGGTGCCGCGCATTTCGCGGGCCCAGAAAATGGATGCGCTCTCTTCCATGGCGAATATTGCCGGTTATCGGGCCGTGATCGAGGCCGGGAACCACTTCGGGCGCTTTTTCACCGGGCAGGTGACGGCTGCCGGCAAGGTGCCGCCGGCCAGGGTGCTGGTGATCGGCGCCGGAGTGGCGGGGCTGGCGGCCATCGGCGCGGCCCAGTCGCTGGGTGCGGTGGTGCGGGCCTTTGATGTGCGCCCGGAGGTGGCTGAACAGATTGAATCCATGGGTGCGGAATTCCTGTTGCTGGATTTCGAGGAGGACGGCAGCGGTAGCGGGGGGTATGCCGCCCCTTCTTCACCCGAATTCAGGGAAAAGCAGCTGGCGCTGTTCCGTGAGCAGGCTCCGGAGGTGGATATTGTCATCACCACGGCCCTGATTCCGGGCCGCCCGGCCCCGAAACTCTGGCTGGCCGACATGGTGGCGGCCATGAAGCCCGGTTCGGTGATCGTGGATCTGGCTGCCGAACGGGGCGGCAACTGTGACCTGACCGTGCCGGACCAGCAGGTGGAGACCGATCACGGTGTCACCATCATCGGCTATACCGACTTCCCCAGCCGCATGGCTACCCAGTCCTCGGAGCTTTATGCCACCAATATCCGCCACATGCTGAGTGACCTCACACCCGGCAAGGACGGTGTGCTGGTGCATGACATGGAGGATGACGTGATCCGCGGAGCGACGGCCACGTTTGAGGGCAGTATCACCTACCCACCACCGGCGCCCAAGGTGCAGGCCATTGCCAAAGCACGTCCCAGGGCCCCGGAAAAGACGCCCGGGCAGCTGAAGGCTGAAGAGGCGGCTGCCATGCGCAGGACCGGCAGGCAGCAGCTGGCCCTGCTGGTTGCCGGTGGCCTGCTGACGGGGCTTATCGGCCTGTTTGCACCACCAGCCTTCATGCAGCACTTTATTGTGTTCGTACTGGCGGTATTTATCGGTTTTCAGGTGATCTGGAATGTCAGTCATGCCCTGCATACGCCGCTGATGGCAGTGACCAATGCCATTTCCGGCATCATCATTCTGGGCGCACTGCTGCAGGTCGGCTCCCCGGACGGGCTGGTACAGCTGCTGGCCGGGATCGCGGTGCTGATTGCCACCATCAATATTGTCGGCGGTTTCATGGTTACCCGTCGTATGTTGCAGATGTTCCGGAAATCCTGAGGGAGGGATAATCATGACAAGCGGACTTCAAACCGCAGCCTATATTGCTGCTGCCGTACTGTTCATTTTGTCCCTGGGCGGGCTTTCCAGTCAGGAACGTGCCAAGCGCGGGGTCTGGTACGGCATCGTGGGCATGCTGATCGCGGTGTATGCCACCATCCTCGGACCACAGGTGGTCCTGAACAGCGTGCTGGTGGGGGCGCTGATCATCGGGGCCGTAATTGGCGTCATGCTGGCACAGCGCGTGGAGATGACCGGCATGCCCCAGCTGGTGGCCGCGCTGCATTCCTTTGTGGGACTGGCTGCGGTGCTGATCGGGATCAATTCCGACCTCAATCCGCCGACGGACCTGCCCACAGCGGAGCGTATTATCCATGAGGTGGAGATTTTTCTGGGGGTGTTTATCGGTGCCATCACCTTCACGGGGTCCATCGTGGCCTGGGGCAAGCTGGCCGGACGTATCGGCGGCAGGGCGCTGATCCTGCCGGGGCGGCATGCCTGGAATCTGGCCCTGGTGGCGGTATCGCTGCTGCTGCTGGTGCTGTACATGAACCATGCCGGCAGCTGGACCCTGTACCTGATGACGGTGCTGGCGTTTGTGCTGGGGGCACATCTGGTCATGGCCATCGGCGGGGCCGACATGCCGGTGGTGGTGTCCATGCTCAACTCCTATTCCGGCTGGGCGGCTGCTGCCACCGGTTTCCTGCTTGGCAATGACCTGCTGATTGTCACCGGGGCGCTGGTGGGGTCTTCCGGTGCCATCCTGTCCTACATCATGTGCCGGGCCATGAACCGCCAGTTCCTGAGCGTGATTCTGGGTGGGTTTGGCAATGCCTCGGGGGCTGCCCAGGCGATTGAAGGTGAGCAGGTAGCCATTGATGCCGAAGGCGTGGCGGCGGCACTGGCCGATGCCGACAGTGTGGTCATCGTGCCCGGCTACGGCATGGCGGTAGCCCAGGCCCAGCAGCCGGTATCGGAGCTGACCCGCCGTCTGCGCGCCAAAGGCAAGACGGTGCGCTTTGCCATCCATCCGGTCGCCGGGCGCCTGCCGGGGCACATGAACGTACTGCTGGCCGAAGCACGGGTTCCGTATGATATCGTGCTGGAAATGGATGAAATCAATGCCGATTTTCCGGCCACTGATGTGGTGATCGTGATCGGCTCCAATGACATCGTGAATCCGGCTGCACAGGAGGATCCGAACTCGCCCATTGCCGGCATGCCGGTACTGGAGGTCTGGAAGGCACGTCAGGTCTTCGTATCCAAGCGCGGACAGGGAACCGGCTATTCCGGGATCGAAAATCCGCTGTTCTACAAGGACAATACCCGCATGTTCTACGGGGATGCCCGTGCCTCGCTGGAGCAGCTGCTGAAACTGGTGGATTAGGTTCACCCCTGCCGGGCAGTGTGCATTCTGGACTGCCCGTCCGGATTCTGGCCGCGTCTGTCGCCATGACGGGGCAGGGCGGCCATCGGGCCTGACCGGGCTGCCGGATTTGCACTATGTATGGGGATTCCATACCAGATCCAGGAGTCCGATATGCGTTATCTGTCCATGATTCTGCCCCTGCTGCTGGGGCTGGCCCTGAACGGGGATGTGTATGCCGCTGGTTGTGATGCTGCCTGCTATGCCCGCATCAAGGCCCAGAAGGCACAGCAGCTGCAGGCCAGTCGCCAGCGTGCCCAGGCTGCCCATGCACGTGCCATGACCCAACAGCAGGCGCGCCGTGCCGCTGCCCTGCAACGCCAGCGTCAGGCCCAGGCCATTGCCCGGCACAGCCAGCCTCATCGTGTGCCCGCCCGCCCGGTTTATCGTCCGCCCCAGCAGGCACGCCGTGCCGTTCCGCGCCCGGCCTATCGTGCCCGCAATGTGCGCCTGACACCGCAACAGCAGCTCCAGCTCATGCAGGCGCTGCAACAGCAGCAGGCGGTGTACAACATGGTCAGCCGCAGTTACCAGAACACCATGAATGGCATGAATTTCCGCCTCAATGTGTTCAATGCCCAGCAGGCCTGTGCCGTGGCCGGGAACTGCCGGATTGAAGTGCGGCGTTATTACCGCTGACAAACAGCACGATATTCAGGTCATTCAACGCTTCTAAATCACGACCGGATTTCCCGTGGTCAGGCACAAGATTTAGTGCTCAGCAGGGCCAGCAAACCAGTTCGTTCTTGTAGGTTGGCTGTTTACGAATTTCCGGTTAAAAAATTCTGATGGATTGGTGCTATCATCAGGGCTTGCAGGTACACGCTCCGCCTTGTATCTGCTCCCGTGCGGGCCGGTTTATGCGAGTGCTCCGGTCTGCCTTTTCCAGTACAGGACCTGCTCATGGATGGTTATCAGACCCGAATCCGTTATTTTGATGGCCACAGCCGGGATGCCCTGATCCGGGAGCATGAAGTGCCGTTCCCGGATGGCCGGCTGATTGTCTCACGCACCGATACCTGCGGTATCATCACCCACTGCAACCAGGCCTTCGTGGAAATGTCCGGTTATCCGGAACGGGAACTCATCGGCCAGCCACACAGCATCCTGCGCCACCCCGATATGCCGCGCGCCGCATTCCAGGACCTGTGGGAGACCGTACAAGCCGGGCGTAAATGGCATGGCCATGTCAAGAACCTGCGTAAGGACGGCAGCTGTTACTGGGTGCTGGCCACCGTGATTCCGAATGTCCGGCATGGCCGTATCGCCGGTTATACCTCGGTGCGCCGCAAACCGGCCCGTAGTCGTATCCATGAAAGTATCGCTCTTTATGCCCGTTTGCGGGAGGCAGAAAATCCGTGACCCTGCAGATGACCGTGAGTCCCGATTTCCCGCCGGCCTATATTGCCGGCTGGTACATCTTCAATACCTGGCTGCAGCGTCAGTCCGGTCTGCCGATCCACCTGACGCTTTATGACAGCTTCGCCGCCCAGCGTGCCGTGCTGGCGCAGGGCGGAATCGACCTGATCTATGCCAATCCGTATGATGCCGCCTTTCTGGTACGGGAGTGCGGGTTTGTCACGCTGGCAGCCCCGTGCAACCGTGCCGATGAGGTGGTGCTTGCCGGTACACAGACCGGCCCCGTCAACACCATCGAAGACCTGGCGGCGGGAACCGTGATCGCCCGTACCGATGATCCGGATGTGAACCTGATGGGCATGATGCTGCTGGAGCCGGCGGCATTGCATGCCGGTAATACCACTGCTATCACGGTGGACAGCTACCCGCTGGTGGCCAAACAGCTGCTGCAGGGACATGCCGGTATCGGCTTTTTTCTGGAGGAGGCTTTTGACAGCCTGTCGGCCCTGGTGCGTGGCCAGCTGCGTGAACTGGTGCGCAGCCGGATTTCCGTCATCCGCCATGTGCTGCTGGCCGGCCCCGGTGTGCGGGCGCAGCAGGTGGAGCATCTGACAACCCTGCTGCTGGCCATGGATCAGGACGACAGGGGGCAGGCAGTGCTGGAAAGCATGAATCTCTCCGGCTGGGAGGCACATTCGCAGGAGGATACCGAGTTCATGATCGACCTGATGGACACGCTGGACACCCAGGTACTGCCGGGCTGAGCAGACCGGAGATTCAGCCGCTCCGGGCCGGTTCGGGAATGTGGAATACCGCCTGGGTCAGGCGCAGGTTTTCAGGGATCAGGTTGAGCTTGTATTCGTGGCCCCGGTGGGTATGGCCCACTCCCGGATTGCCGAGGTTGTAGCGCGCCCCCTGCAGCTGTGGGTGGGTCAGGTTGCGCACCGCACTGATGATGCCCAGTCCGGAGGCACGTTCCGGATCATACCAGGTCAGGTAGTCATCACAGTGCAGCCGGCCCTGATAAGGGTGAATGATGCAGCAGTTGATGCCGGCCATGCGCCCGTCCAGCAGGTATTTGTCCAGTTTGAAGCGGGCCCGGCCCGAGCGCTGCACCGCCATGAGCCAGGACAGGTTCATGATCAGGTACTGCAGGTAACTGACCGACCCGAAACGCCCCCCGCGCCGCTCCCAGATGTCCTGCATCCAGGGCCAGGCCAGGGCCACGTCGGCGAGGCTGCCCTGGGTCAGCTCGAAGCGTTCAGCCTGATTGAGCTTGCGGCGCATGTCCCGGCGGCGGGAGACCGACAACCGGTCCAGATACTGCGGGAGCGGGAGTATGGTGCAGCTGGCGGTCGGATGCTGGCGGCAGCAGCGGATGGCGGAAACCATGTCCGTGTCGTAATGGGGTGTCTCCAGCGTTTCCAGCACGTATTCCGCACCCGGCGGGTAGGTGGCGCTGACCGGTGGCGAGTTGGGCATGGCGGCGATGTAACTGCTGGTGGCCATGGTGTAGAATTTGCCTACCGGCAGGTAGCCCCGTACCTGTCCGCTGCGGTCATGTGCCAGCAGCAGCCGGGGTTCATGCATGTGCGGGTAACGGAACTGTTCCTGCACGATCTCGGGGCAGGCGTACAGGGAGCCGTCATCCAGTCGGCGGATAATGTCAAGCTGGGCAGGTGTCAGTTCCATGACCGGTTGCAGTGTCCATCAATCAGGTGAATGCGGTTGATTTTAGCTGCTTCCCGCACCGGATGCAGGACAGGTATTCGGAAATACCTGCCCTTTGGTACGATCCGGTTCCTGCTGTGTCGCCGCAGGGGGCCGCTCAAGGATTCTGGTTGACGAAAGCCTGGGCCACATACGGATTGGCGGCCAGGGTGGTACGCATCTGGTTCAGGACATTGCCGGCTTCATCCTTGCTGCCATAAGGACCGACCTGGACCCGGTACAGGGTGGTACCGTTGCTGTTGACGGTATTGACGAAGGCATTGTAGCCTGCCTGCATCATCAGGATGCGGGCGGCTTCGGCCTTGGCCTGACTGCTGCTGGCCAGAAGCTGTACCGCATAACCGGACGGGCTGGTATTGGTGGCCACGTTACTGGTTGCCGGTGTGCCGGTCATGGCACTGGTCAGCGCATCGGCAACGGTACCGGCAACCCCGCCGGCCCCGGCTGCCCCGGACGGATAAGCTGTCGGGTAAGCCGTTGACGGATAACCCTGCGGATAGGCACCGGCCTGTGGCTGCAGGGCCGGTGGCATCAGCGGTGCCGTATTCATGCTGGTGTTCATGCCTGCCTGTGGTGTGCAGGCACTCAGGCCGAGAACGCCACAGAGAATGACCGCCAGCACCGGGAGCTGGGAATGAAGGCCGGTTGTTTTCATGCTTGGATTACCCCTGGGTTGAAAAAGCGCAGTTTATCCTGCCGAAACAGATTTGATTCTGAACAGCCAGCCGATCGTTACAATTGAGAAATTCGGGATGCAAACCGGATTAAGGAGATGTTGATGGAGTACCGCCGCCTTGGTCATACCGATCTGAAAGTAAGTGTCATCTGCCTTGGAACCATGACCTTCGGAGAGCAGAATACCGAAGCTGATGCCCACGCCCAGCTGGATTATGCCCTGAGCCAGGGCGTGAATTTCATTGATACGGCAGAGGCCTATCCGGTGCCGATCCGGGCTGAAACCCAGGGGCGTACCGAGACCTTTATCGGCCGCTGGCTCAGTCGGCGCTCCGACCGTGACCGCATCATCCTGGCGAGCAAGGTGGCAGGCCCGGGCCGTCCGGAGTGGATCGGACACCTGCGCGGCGGGCCGCGCCTGAACGCCGTGCATATTGAACGCGCCCTGGAAGGCAGTCTCAAGCGCCTGCAGACCGACTATCTGGACCTGTATCAGGTTCACTGGCCCAGCCGCAATACCAATTATTTCGGCCAGCTGGGCTACCGTTACGGCAGGGACCATCATCCGGAAACCATCGAAGAGACCCTGGATGCCCTGACACGGCTGGTCCAGAGTGGCAAGGTACGCCACCTCGGGCTTTCCAACGAAACGCCCTGGGGCGTGATGCGTTACCTGCAGCTGGCGGAAGCCCGTGCGCAGCCTCGGGTGGTATCGATCCAGAATCCCTACAGCCTGCTGAACCGCAGCTATGAAGTGGGTCTGGCGGAATTTGCCCACCGTGAGGGGATCGGCCTGCTGGCCTATTCACCGCTGGCATTCGGCACCCTGAGCGGCAAGTATCTGGACGGGCAGCAGCCGGAAGGAACCCGCATCACGCGCTGGGGCCAGTATTTCACGCGCTATTCCTCTGACAAGGCCCGGCTGGCCACCGAACGCTATGTGGCACTGGCGCATGAACACGGGCTGGACCCGGCCCGGATGGCGCTGGCCTATGTGAATTCACGTCCGTTTGTGACCGCAACCCTCATCGGTGCCACCCGTATGGAACAGCTGCGTACCAATATCGCCAGCAAGGATATGGTACTGGATGAGGATGTGCTCAAGGCGATCGAAGCGATTCACGCCGATATCACCAACCCGTGCCCCTGAACAGGAAGCCCGTTGCATGAAAAACGGATGTCGGTACCTGCTGCCGGTGTGGCTGGCCTGTTGCCTGTGGCTGCCGGGTTGCACCACCTACGGTCTGCCGATGAACCAGCCGGGAACGGTCGGCAACTGGAATGCCACTTACTCACTGCGCGGCTTCAGCGAGACCTTCATCAGTTCGGAAAATGCACTGGTACTGGCCTTTTCCGGCGGGGGCAGCCGGGCGGCGGCCCTGTCCTATGGCGTGCTGCGGGAGCTGGAGGCCACACCACTGCCGGGCAGGGTGGGCAAAACCATGCTGGATGAGGTCAACATCATCAGTGCGGTTTCGGGCGGCAGCTTCACCGCAGCCTATTATGGCCTGCACGGCAAGGGAATCTTCAGGGATTTTGAGCAGGTGTTTCTGCGCCGGAACATCCAGGGTGCCCTGACCCGGCAGCTGTTGAGTCCGGTGCGCTGGCTGGTCGGGGAAGACCGTACCGAGGCGGCGATCCGCATTTATGATGACGAGATTTTCAAGGGGGCGAATTTCCGTGACATGCTGCGTCCGGGCCGGCCCATGATCCTGATCAATGCTTCCGATCTTGCCAGCGGAGCCCGCTTTTCCTTCATCCAGGAGTACTTCAGCCTGCTGTGCTCCGACATCAATACCTTTCCGGTGGCCCGTGCGGTGGCAGCCTCATCGGCGGTACCGGTACTGTTCAGCCCGGTGATTCTGGAAAACCACAATACCTGCCGCTTGCGTACCCAGCCCTGGATCGAACGTACCCGCCAGCGTGCTGTCAGTGACCCCGAGCTGCGCCAGCTGGTGAACGGACTGGATGCCTACCAGAATCGCAGCCAGCGCAGATACGCCCATTTTGTCGATGGCGGGATTACCGACAATCTGGGGTTGCGTGCCATCACCGACATGATGGAGCTGGCGGGGGGGACCAAGCCGCTGCTGGAAACCCTGGAGCTCAGGCCGCCCCGGCGGCTGGTCATCCTGCTGGTCAATGCTGCCACCAGACCCGAGATCACCATGGACCGGAGCACGGCCCAGCCTTCGATCGGTACGACCATCAGCGCCATGACGGATATCCAGCTGCACCGTTACAATACGGCCACCATTGACCGGGCCAAGGCTTCCCTGCAGCAATGGGTGGCCCAGATATCCTCACCGCAGCATGTGGTGCGTCCGTACTTCATCGAGCTTGACATCACTGCAGAACCGGATGCGGCCCGGCTGCGCTTCCTGAACCGGATTCCGACCAGCTTCCGGCTGACCGATGAACAGGTGGATGTGCTGATCCGGACCGGAGCGGAACTGTTGCGCACCAATACCGGGTTTCAGCGCCTGATGAGCGATATCCGGGCCGGACGTTGAGCCGGCCCCGACCCCTGCCGGCATCACTTTTGTGCAACACCCCCTGCAGGCCGTGCAGTATAATGGCTGCAGCCTGTTCCCGGGCGATTTGTGATTTCCGCGAGCTTGACAGGAGCCATTATGCCAACCATCCACTGGGCCGGTACCGGCCTTTCCGCCGTTCCCGGCCTGCGTGCGCTGATCCGTGCCGGCCATCAGGTCAGGGTTTACAACCGTTCCGTCGACAAGGCGCGTGCCGCCGTGGCGGGTTTTCCCGATGTGGAGGTGCTGGCCTTCGAACTGCCGGTGCTGGCTGCGGCGCTCAGGGCCGGGGATGTGGTGGTGTCCATGCTGCCGGCAGACCTGCATGTGGAACTGGCACAGCTGTGCCTGGCACATGATGCCCATTTTGTTTCCAGCTCCTACATCGCGCCAGCCATGCAGGCCCTGGATGACGCGGCCAGAGTCAGCGGCTGCTGCCTGGTGAACGAGGTCGGGCTGGACCCCGGCATTGACCACAGCATGGCACATGCACTGGTAGCCGATTACCGGGCTGCGGCTGTATTTGATAAAAATAATGTCCACTCCTTCACCAGCTACTGTGGCGGGCTGAGCCGGACTCCGAATGCCTTCCGCTACCAGTTCAGCTGGTCGCCACTCGGGGTGCTGCGGGCGCTGAAAAGTCCGTCCGTGAGTATCCGCAACGGCACGGATTACCTTGTGACCCAACCCTGGACTGCCGTGGAGGCCTTTCCACTGGCCATGCCCTGGGGGGCGGAGACGTTCGAGGTTTATCCCAACCGTGATTCCCGTCCGTTTCTGAACCAATACCACTTCGGACCGGACTGGAAGGTACGCGAGTTTGTGCGTGGCACCCTGCGTTACCAGGGCTGGAAACAGGCCTGGCAGCCGATCTTCGAGCGTATTGAGCGCGGCATGAGTGATGCCGAACTGGCCGGCCTCAGCCATGAACTCTGGCAGCAGCATGCACTGGCGCCCGGTGAGCCGGACCGGGTGGTGCTGGCGGTCAGCCTCAGGGCCGAAAAGGATGGCAGGGCGGTCTGGGACCAGAGTTACCTGCTGGATGCCTTCGGCAATGCGGAAGGTTCGGCCATGGCGCGGCTGGTATCCATGCCGGTAGCCCTGGCGGTGGAGGCGGTGCTCAAGGGTGAGATCGCCCCCGGTGTGAGTGCCGCTCCGGACCGGCCGGAACTGGTACAGCGCTGGCTGACGCGGGTCGGGCAGATTGCCGATCATCTGGCGCGCGTCGACCATCTGGCGGCCTGAGCGCCTGCCGGTTTGTCACCCTGCCGGGTGGCGTGCGGTGTTCACCCCTTTCTTGCTGCAGAACAGGATAAATGCATGTCCCAACCCGTTTTCAGTACCGACCGACACGGCTGGGCCGAACTGCTGCCGGCCCGCACTCCCACTGCCGCCATCAGCGGCACCCGGCGCTGTCACTGGGCCGTGGTCGGCGCCGGATTCACCGGACTGGCCTGTGCCCGCCGGCTGGCGGTATTACACCCGGAGCAGGACATCATCCTGCTGGATGCGCGGGCACTGGCACAGGCCGCTTCCGGGCGCAACTCCGGTTATGCCGTGGGCTGCAGCCATTTTCCCGGTGCCTTTGAGCCGGCCCGGCTGGCCGGCTACCGGCGCGTCAACCGCATCAATGCCGCCGGGCTGAGCCTGCTGCGGGAGCAGGTGCACCGCCTCGGGATCCGCTGCCAGTGGCATGAACAGGGTTTTTTTCATGCAGCTGCGGATGCACAGGCGCTGGCAGAAGTGCCGCATTTTGCCGATTACCTGAGCCGGCTGGACATTCCACACCGGGTGCTGGAGCAGTCAGCACTGCAGGCGCAGCTCGGGACGGACTGGTACGCCAGGGCGGTACAGGTGCAGATCGGCGCACTGGTCCAGCCGGCTGCACTGCTGTATGGCCTGGCGGCAACCCTGCCGCCGAATGTAACCCTGCATGAAAACAGCCCGGTGCTGCAGGTACAGACCGGGGCCGGTATCACCCTGCAGACACCGGACGCCGTTGTTGATGCCGAGCGTCTGGTGATCGCCGCCAATTTTGAAGCCGCCACCCTGGGCATCATCCGGCCAGAAACCGTGGGCAGTACCCTGTCCGGCAGTTTCACCCGCCGACTGAGTGCTGACGAGCGCGCAAGTCTGGGTGAACTGGCGCAATGGGGGGTGCTGTCCCTGCACAGTGGCGGGGCCACGGTGCGCCTGACCGAAGACGGGCGCATCAGTGTGCGCAATACTGCTGAATACCACGGCGGGAAGCTGTTGCCGGATACTGCCCTGCGCAAACGTCAGGCGATTCACCGTCAGGCATTTGAAAACCGCTTCCCGCAGCTGCGGGCGGTACCGTTCGAGTTCGGCTGGTCCGGGGTTGAAGGCATCAGCCGCAATGGCACCAATTTTTTTCAGCATCCGCGCAGGAACGTCTGGTTTGCCGGTGGTTATAACGGTTCCGGTGTCAGCCGGGGCACGGCCTTCGGTACCGCCATGGCCGACTATGCCAGTGGCGGGCAGTCAGCGTTGATCACCGACTGTCTGGGCAGTCCGGCGGCACAGTGGCTGCCACCCCGTCCGGTGCTGGACATCGGTGCCTGGTTCACGGTGCGCAGGCGTTTCCGGGGTGTGGGCCGGGATCGCTGAGCCGCCGGGCGTTCACCTCAGCATTTCAGGAAGCCGCGCGCCTGCAGGAAAGCCAGCATGTGTTCGCGCTGTTTTTTCTGCACCGCGGCTGCGGTCTGGGCCGACCAGTCGGATACCTTGCGGTTGCTGCTGCGGGACTGATAGTAGTCCCGGATAGCCGCGTCATAGGCTGCGACCTGTTCCGGTACCTGCGCTGTCTGGTAGTGCCCTTCATGCAGGACCACCTCAACCGGCAGGCGCGGCTTGACTTCGATAGCCTGGGCCGGGTACCCGAGGCACATGCCGAAAACCGGATAAACCCGTTCGGGCAGTCCCAGCAGTTCACTCACCAGGGCCGGATCATTGCGGATGCCACCGATGAAGACCCCGCCCAGCCCGATGGATTCCGCCGCCAGCAGGACATTCTGCGCCATCAGTGCCACATCGACCGAGGCCGCCAGGAAGTGCTCGGTCCGGCCTGCCAGCGTTCCCAGACCCTGTTGCTCACACAGGTGGTTGATGCGGTAAAGGTCGGCGCAGTACACCAGAAATTCCGCCGCCTCCCGTATCCAGGGCTGGCCACCGGCAGCGTCGGCAATCCGGGCCCGATGTTCGGGGTTGCTGACCCGGATCACGGAATAGGCCTGAATGAAACTGGAAGAGGGGGCTGACTGTCCGCTGCGGATCAGCTCCCTGAGGGTTTCCGGGGCGATGGGCTCGGCAGTGAATCTGCGGATGGAGCGGTGATTGCGCATGGCCTGCATGACGGCATTCATGAAACGGGTGTCCTTGGAATGAAAAGCGCCAGTCTAGCGGATGGCAGGGGAGGGAACAATTACGGATGGATTCACGACCCGCCCCGGCGCCGGTATCTGCGGTCAGCCGGTCAGGATCGCCGTGCTGTGCGCGATTTCCAGTTCCTCGTTGGTCGGGATCACCAGCAACCTGAGTGCCACGCCGGGCTGCTGGAATTCCAGCACGCCGGTTTCATTCGGCGCGGCGGCGTTGCGTCTGGCATCCGGCAGTACGCCGAGCACCTGCAAATTGGCGCAGATCTGCGCCCGGGTACGCGCCGAATGCTCACCGATACCGCCGGTGAACACGATTGCATCCACCCGACCCAGCACCGCAAAATAGGCACCGATGTATTTTTTCACCCGGTAGGTGAACAGGTTTTCCGCCAGCCGGGCGTTGGAATCGCCCGCATCGGCGCGTTCCTGCACGGTGCGCATGTCGCTGGCACCGCACAAGCCTTGCAGGCCGCTGTTTTTGTTGAGCAGGTGCTCAATGGCTTCCGGTGTCATGCCGGTTTCGCGTTGCAGGTAAAAATGCAGTGCCGGGTCGATATCACCACAGCGGGCGCCCATCACCAGCCCCTCCAGCGGTGTCATGCCCATGGACGTGTCCACGCTTTTGCCGCCGGCGATGGCGGCAGCACTACAGCCATTCCCCAGGTGCAGGGTGATCAGGTTGAGCTGCGCCGGATCGCGTTGCAGGTGTTCCGCCGCCTTGCGCGCCACATACTGGTGTGAGGTGCCGTGAAAGCCGTAGCGGCGCACGTGGTATTGTTTGTACAGCGTTTCCGGCACGGCGTAGTGGAAGGCCACTGGCGGCATGGTCTGGTGGAAGGCGGTGTCGAAGACCGC
>JAGRJD010000170.1 GCA_020442915.1 Thiothrix sp.
CTATGATCACTCGGGTCTTGACACTGCTGCAGGTACAGCTGTTCATTCAGGGTTTCCAGCAGCTGCTCCTGCTGCATGAAGCGGATTTCAAGTTCGGCAATGCGTTCGGGAGTCTGATCATTCATGTCGCTTGGTTTTTTCCATTGCTCCTCCCCTGTTGCCGGGGAAGAGGCGGGGAGGGGGCAGACTGAGGCCTTTCAGCGCCCCCTGCCGGCAGCAATGCGCAGGCGCAGTGCATTCAGTTTGATGAAACCTTCAGCATCCTGCTGGTTATAGGCCCCGCCGTCATCATCGAAGGTGGCGATGCGGGCATCAAACAGGCTGTCATCCGACTGGCGTCCGGCCACAATGGCATTGCCCTTGTAGAGCTTCATGCGCACCACGCCGTTGACGTATTCCTGGGAAGCATCAATCATGCCCTGCAGCATTCGGCGCTCCGGGCTCCACCAGTAGCCGTTGTAGATCAGTTCGGCATACTTGGGCATGAGCTCATCCTTGAGGTGCGCCACTTCCCGGTCCAGGGTCAAGGATTCGATGCCGCGATGGGCCCGCAGCAGGATGGTGCCACCGGGGGTTTCATAGCAGCCGCGGGATTTCATGCCCACATAGCGGTTTTCCACCAGGTCCAGACGCCCGATGCCATTGTCACCACCCAGTCTGTTCAGAGTGGCCAGGATGCTGGCCGGGCTCATGCGTTCACCGTTCAGGGCCACCGGATCGCCTTTTTCATAACTGATGTCGACGTAGGTCGGATGATCGGGTGCGGTTTCCGGAGCCACACTCCAGCGCCACATGTCTTCTTCGGCTTCAAACCAGGGGTCTTCCAGCGGGCCGCCCTCATAGGAAATGTGCAGCAGGTTGGCATCCATGGAGTAGGGTGATTTCTTGCCGGCCTTTTGGAAGTCGACCGGAATGTTGTGCTGCTCGGCGTAAGCCATCAGGGCTTCGCGTGAGTTCAGGTTCCATTCGCGCCAGGGTGCAATCACCTTGACCCCCGGCTTGAGGGCATAGGCACCCAGTTCGAAGCGAACCTGATCATTACCCTTGCCGGTAGCACCGTGGGAGATGGCATCGGCACCGGTTTCATTGGCAATTTCAATCAGGCGCTTGGCAATCAGCGGGCGGGCAATGGAGGTACCGAGCAGGTATTCGCCCTCATAAATGGTGTTGGCGCGGAACATCGGGAATACGAAATCACGCACGAATTCTTCCCGCAGGTCATCGATATAGATTTCCCTGATCCCCATGGCGGCAGCTTTGGCGCGTGCGGGTTCGACCTCTTCACCCTGGCCGATGTCGGCGGTGAAGGTTACCACTTCGCACTGATAGGTTTCCTGCAACCATTTGGCAATGATGGAAGTGTCCAGCCCGCCGGAGTAGGCGAGCACCACTTTCTTGACTGACATAGCGTGATATTCCTGTAATGGAGCTGAAAGCGGCGATTATATGCCTGATGCCCGGTTAAATAAATGCAGTCGACCGGAAGGTGGCCGGATCAGTTTCCGGGTCATGGGGGGATGACCGGGATTACCCCGGATTACGGTAATAAATTAATATTACCTTAATAATAAAATAATTCTATGAAAAGATGACTGCATCGTGTGTGAGAACAACAAGATCAACCCGGATCAGTGAGGTGAACCCCAATGCCACAGTCCAGTCTTAAAACCACCGTTGCAGCCATTACCGTGCTGTCAGCCTGCGCATTGCTTGCGGCTCAGGCCCAGGCTGAGGTCAAGTATCGTGTTGGTTTTGATGATGCGGCCCAGGTATATGTGGTTTACATGCTGCCGGACTCGGTACCCGACCCCGATCTGACCCTGAGTGCACAAGTCACCCTGAAGGTGCCCAGTGCTACCGGGCTGGATGTCGGTACCATCCAGAGTGCGGTTGCGGGGGTGGAGTGGCAGCTGCATTCCCGCGTGCTGGCTCCGGAAGAGGATAGCTCCGGTGCTTATCTGTCCTTCGGCCCGGTATTTACTGCCGGTACGCCACCGGCATTCGGCTGGGTTGCCGGTGAGGAAAAGCGCATTTTTTCTTTCAAGGCTGCACAGGGCTGCATGACCGGTGTGGCACTGCTGGCCAACAGTGATCCCTTCAACCAGCTGCCCAATTCAGTCAATACCAATCCCGGCAACCAGTTCACCAATATCGGCTGGCCCAGCAGCAATAACTACACCGGCAATTACGGTCATCCGGTGTATTGCGGCCCCCGGCCTGATGAGCGTGAGTGCCGGCGCAGCAAGGGGATGCTGCATGCCTATGACCTGCGCATTCAGACCCTGCAGCGCCAGCTGGACAAGCTGGAGCGTCAACGCCTGCAGCTGGAACAGATGCAGGAGGGGCTGGAGGCCCGCAAGGGTTATCTGGTTGAGCAGTGCGATATTTGACGGTGAAGGGAATCAAACCACACCGCTGCACAGCTTCAGCCAGCTGTTTGAGCGTGCCACCATCGGCCCCCTGTCCGGGGAGTTCGTGGTCCTGTGCGGGCTGGTGTTTCACGGCTCATGGATACTGTTTGCCTGCCTCACCTGGCGTCAGGATGTCTCCACCCGCCGGCGGCGCCAGAGCAATATCGCCATGGGCTAGCCAGTGTTTCCGGCAGATACGGCCTGATGATGGTCTTTACCCTGTGCGGTGGCTTGTTGTATAACGTGGGTTTGAGCGGCTGCCTGTCGGGAGGAAAATCATGGCAATCATCAAAGAGCTTCTGGATAAGAAATCTTCCATGGTGTGGTCGGTTTCACCCGATGCAACGGTTTTTGATGCGCTTTCCCTGCTGGCCGAAAAGAACATTGGCGCGCTGCTGGTCATCCGGGATGAAAAGCTGGTGGGGCTGGTTTCAGAGCGGGATTATGCCCGCAAGGTGATCTTGCAGGGGAAAACCGCTGAAACCACCAGGGTCAGGGAGATCATGACCGAGGGTGTCACCTCGGTCGATCCCGAAACCAGTGTACAGACCGCGATGGCCCTGATGTCGGAAAAACGTTTCCGGCATCTGCCGGTACTGGAAAGCAGCCGGATTGTGGGCATCGTCTCCATCGGTGATCTGGTCCAGAGCATCATCACCGAGCAGGCATTTACCATCAACCAGCTGGAAAGCTACATTGCCGGATAGGCTGTCGCAGGTTGACGACCATGCGCCCGCGCCGGCACACAAGGCAGTAGACTCCCGCAGCCAGTGGATGACTGACTCCCTATCCGGGGCAGACCCGACTGAGCGTACTTGTTGCAGCCTGTTTTTTTGGGTATGTTCATTTTTTCTGCTGCCTGCAGAAAACAGGGCTGGCTATTTTCGGGGAGATTGTTATGACGTGGACAAAGGTGTCTGTTGCGCTGGTGCTGGCCGTTGCCGGTCTGTCGGGGGCTTGTACGGTTGCTGATAATGCGCCTGCAGGCAGGATGACGGCGGCGGATGGCGGCTTGGAACCGGCTCCTGAGGGCCGGGAGGTGGCAGCCCCGCCGGCACAGGTAATGCAGAATGAAGGGGTATTGTGCCTGCACGCCACCAGCAGTACGGAAGCACGGGCCTATTATTTCCCGCTGGGCGGCAGCTGTGCGTCTTCCAGCCAGCACCGCTGGACGGATACCCGTTTTTCGGTCCAGCACCTGCCGCAGGGTGAGACCGATGCGATCCGGGTGGACTCCTTCACCCGTCATACGCTGAGTGACAGTCCGGTGGCCACCAGCGACTGTGCCGGGGCCAACGTGCAGCAGCAGACGGTGACACTGACGGCAGCGGGCCGGAATGTGGATGTTTACTGGGGTGGCCGCCGTATCGGCCAGTACCGCAATACAGCGAATGCCATGCTGTGCCGTGAGTTGAGGGCCGGGGTTGTCAGGCCCGCAGGTGCTGCTGCCTATGAGGCTGTCACCGGCCTTTCGGGGCGGTGACGGATCACTACCGGACTGATGGGGTCGCATTCCACTGCCAATACAGGCAGAATTCCCTCAGGAGTAATGAGAGAACAACCTGTTGAGAGGGGAACCCATGAGCTTTACCGGTTCGGAACGTTATATTGCCACTGCCGACCTGCAACTGGCGGTTAATGCCGCCATCCGCCTGCAGCGCCCGCTGCTGATCAAGGGGGAGCCGGGGACCGGCAAGACCCTGCTGGCCGAGGAGGTTGCCGCAGCACTGGGCATGCCGCTGATCCAGTGGCACATCAAATCCAGCACCAAGGCACAGCAAGGGCTGTATGAATACGATGCCGTATCGCGCCTGCGTGATTCACAGCTGGGGCGGGAGGGGGTGGAGGACATTGCCAACTACATCCGCCGGGGCAAACTCTGGGAGGCTTTTGTGTCTGAAACCCAGGCAGTACTGTTGATTGATGAGATCGACAAGGCCGACATCGAGTTCCGGAACGACCTGCTGCAGGAACTCGACCGCATGGAATTCCACGTCTACGAGACGGCGGAGACGATCCGGGCCAGGCGGCGGCCGATCGTGATCATCACGTCCAACAA
>JAGRJD010000171.1 GCA_020442915.1 Thiothrix sp.
ATCTGGGTGGCCATACGCTGACGGCCCCGGATGGGCATTATGCGGTCAACATCCGCGCCAGCAACGTGACCGTGACCAATGGCCGCATGACCGGCGGGGCAGATGCTGGTGGCGTGCGCGCATTGCGACCTGCCTCAACAAAGCGCGGTTGGCACAACACAATGCGGACCCGATGGCATCCGGTTTCATCCGATCCGATTGCCACCAAGGTAACACGGTCAGCAACCTCGATTTCACCGGCCTTGGGACACATGTTTACGCCGAGGCGTTCACCGGGCGCAACCTGATCACGGGCAATACCTTCTCCGGCTCCGATGAGTCCAGCATTTATCTGGATTTCGAGGGTTGGGGGAATACGATCAATCTGCTCATCGGGTAACTGATTCAGGGCTTCCAGCTCACGAACCTGCTGCTTGGTTAAATTGCTCACGCAGCTTGCTCCAGTGGCGATTCAGCACGCTTGCTCATGTACAGCACCTCAATACCCAGCACATTCCCCGATGTATCGTAGTCCAGCAGGATGCCCGGCTTGATTTCTTCCGTTCTGTCTACCTCTCCATCGGTCAGATGGACATACATGGCGTCAGCAATGGGGTCGTATTCAATTTTCAAGCTGCCTCCCGCGCCGATAGGTGCAACCCCAAAGCATCAACAACCCGGTAAACCATCGCAAAGCTGGGATTCTCCTGCTGCATCAATGACCGACATAGTGCTGCACGGGTTTTGCCAATCTTATCCATCAGCATTTCCATTCCGGGGGAACGTGACGCTGTATTCAGTCCATGCAGAAACTCGGATGGACTTCTGTTTTCCGCCATGTCCTCCAGAAACCCGATGACATCCTCATCAGTCAGCAGGTGCTCTGCCGGGTCGAATTGGTGGGTTTGAATCATTTCAATTACTCCAGATTTTTCAGCAGGGTCCGGGCCGCTTCAATGTCCCGGCTTTGGCTGGACTTGTCACCACCCGTCAGCAACAGGGAGTGTAACTGTCGCGCGCGTCCCACCAGCACA
>JAGRJD010000049.1:0-57589 GCA_020442915.1 Thiothrix sp.
GCTCGTTCATCTGCCCGTACACCAGTGCCACCTTGTCAAGCACATTGGACTCCTTCATTTCATGATAGAAGTCGTTCCCTTCACGGGTGCGCTCACCGACACCGGCAAACACCGACAGACCGGAGTGCGCCTTGGCGATGTTGTTGATCAGCTCCATCAGCGTAACGGTCTTGCCGACGCCCGCACCACCGAACAGACCGATCTTGCCGCCCTTGGAAATCGGCATGATCAGGTCAACCACCTTGATGCCGGTTTCCAGAATGTCAACCGTGGACGCCTGCTCTTCATAACTGGGTGCGGCACGGTGGATCGGCCAGCGCTCTTCCGCCTGAACATCCCCCAGACGGTCAATGGGTGTACCCAGTACATCCATGATCCGGCCCAGGGTACCCTGACCAACCGGTACCGCGATGGGAGACCCGGTGTTGGCCACGCCCATACCGCGCTTGAGACCTTCAGATGCACCCATCGCAATGGTGCGCACAATGCCGTCACCGAGCTGTGCCTGGACTTCCAGTGTCAGGTTGTCCTGGTTGGCTACGGTCAGGGCATCGTAGACAGCCGGCACTGCATCGCGCGGGAACTCCACGTCAACAACAGCGCCGATGATTTCAACGATGTTACCCGTACTCATTAATAGTACCTCATAAACTTAAAATTCCTTGACAGCCTGAACCGCATCAGACGGCAGCAGCCCCGCCCACGATTTCCGAGATTTCCTGCGTGATCGCGGCCTGACGCGCCTTGTTGTATACCAGCTGCAGCTCGTCGATGAGCTTGCCGGCATTATCGGAAGCGCTTTTCATCGCCACCATCCGGGCCGCCATCTCACAAGCAACGTTCTCCACCACCCCCTGATAAATCAGGGATTCGATGTAACGCTGCATCAGTGCATCGATGACTTCCTTGGACTCGGGTTCGTACAGGTAATCCCAGTGATATTTGATCTCCTGATCACCCGATGGAACCACCGGGATCAGCTGTGTTACCTGCGGAGTCTGGGTCATGCTGTTGACGAACTGGTTCTCGACCAGGAACAGGCGGTCAATCCGGCCTTCCTCGTAGGCATCCAGCATCACCTTCACCACCCCCAGCAGGTCAGCCAGGGCAGGCCGGTCACCCAGATGGGTTTGCTCGGCCACGATGCCATAGCGTCGGAAGGCAGCCAGCCCCTTGTTACCGAAGACCGCAATATCAACTTCAACACCCTGCTCGCGCCATCCCGCAATGCTCTGGAATGCGGCCTTGAACAGGTTCACATTCAGGCCGCCACAAAGCCCCCGGTCGGTGGAGACAATAATGTAACCGACCCGCTTGACCTCGGTACGCGCCTGGACATAGGGATGCTTGTACTCCAGGTGTCCGCTGGCCAGATGGCTGACCACCTGCTGCATCTTCTCTGCATAGGGCCGGGACGCCTTCATTCGGTCCTGGGCCCTGCGCATCTTGGATGCCGCCACCATTTCCATGGCCTTGGTGATTTTCTTGGTGTTCCGGACGCTTCTGATCTGCGTCTTGATTTCCTTAGCGCCTGCCATGGGGCTTACCTCCCATTACCAGGTGTTGTTGGACTTGAAATCTTCAAGCGCCTTGACCATGGCCGCCTCGATGTCACCATCGAACTTGCCGCCATCGTTGATCCTGTCCAGCAGACCGGTCTGCTCGGAACGCAGATAGCTCAGCATGGCCTTTTCAAAATCAACCACCTTGTTCACCGGCACGTCATCCAGGAACCCCTTGTTGGCCGCCAGCAACGAGAAACCGATTTCAGCCGTACTCATAGGTGAGTACTGGTTCTGTTTCATCAGCTCGGTGACCCGCTGGCCACGTTCCAGCTGCTTGCGGGTCGCTTCATCCAGATCAGAGGCAAACTGCGAAAATGCCGCCAGCTCACGATACTGTGCCAGGTCGAGGCGCACCCCGCCTCCCAATTTCTTGATGATCTTGGTCTGGGCCGAGCCACCGACCCGTGATACCGAAAGGCCGGCGTTAATGGCTGGACGGATACCGGAGTTGAACAGGTCGGTTTCCAGGAATATCTGGCCGTCCGTGATCGAGATCACGTTGGTCGGTACAAACGCGGATACGTCACCTTCCTGAGTCTCGATGATCGGCAGGGCCGTCAGGGAGCCGGTCTTCCCTTTCACTTCACCATTGGTGAGGCGCTCGACATAATCGGTATTGACCCGTGCAGCACGCTCCAGCAGACGGGAGTGCAGGTAGAAAACATCCCCCGGATAGGCTTCACGCCCCGGCGGACGCCGCAGCAGCAGTGATACCTGACGGTAGGCCCAAGCCTGCTTGGTCAGGTCATCATACACGATCAGGGCATCTTCGCCCCGGTCACGGAAGTATTCCCCCATGGCACAACCGGCATACGGAGCCAGATACTGCATGGATGCCGGATCAGAGGCATTGGCAGCCACCACGATGGTGTAATCCATGGCACCATGCTCTTCCAGCTTGCGCACGACGCCGGCAACAGAAGAAGCCTTCTGCCCGATGGCGACGTAGATACACTTCATGTCCTTGCCTTTCTGGTTCAGGATGGTATCAATCGCTACGGCAGTCTTGCCCGTCTGGCGGTCGCCGATGATCAGCTCGCGCTGGCCGCGTCCGACCGGCACCATGGCATCCAGGGCCTTGATCCCGGTCTCCATCGGCTGGTCAACCGATTTCCGGTCGATAACACCGGGAGCAATCTGCTCGACCGGTGCAAAGGTTTTGCTCTCAATCGCCCCCTTGCCATCAATGGGCTGGCCCAGCGCATTGACAACGCGTCCGAGCAGGGCTTCACCGACCGGCACTTCCAGAATACGTCCGGTACATTTGACGGTATCCCCTTCGGTGATATCCTTGTAATCACCCAGAACCACCGCACCGACGGAGTCCCGCTCCAGGTTCAGGGCCAGACCGAAATTACCGTTGGAGAATTCGATCATCTCGCCGGACATGACATCGCCAAGGCCGTGGATGCGGACGATACCGTCCATAACGGAAACAACGGTACCCTCTGTACGTGCTTCAGTGTCGGCATGGAAGCTTTCAATACGCTTCTTGATCAGATCACTGATTTCAGTTGGGTTAAGTTGCATGCTCTATTCCTCTTTAGCGGCCCAGGGCCGCCTTCATGCTGTTCAGACGGCTCTGGATCGAGCCATCGATTACCAGGTCGCCGGCACGGATGATCGCACCACCCAGCAGACTCGGATCGATCCGGGTAACCATCTTGATTTCACGTCCCAAGCGCTTCTGGAGAGCGGCAGCAATGGTGTTCTGCTGTTGATCCGACATATCCATGGCCGAGATCACCTCCACCTCCATGACACCTTCCTGTGCAGCCCGCAGCTGCTCAAAAATGGTAGTCATGTCCGGCAACAGACTGAAACGGTCATTTTCACCCAGTGCAGCCAGCAGATTGCGTCCATCACCGGTCAGTTTGTCACCGATGATTTCGCCAATCACTTCCACTTTCTGGGCCGAACTCAGTTTCGGATTTGACAGCAGTGCTGATGAGCCTTCCGAAGCAACCACCGCTGACATGGCAGCCAGTTGCTCGGACCAGGCAGGCAGAGTGCCGGAATCACGGGCCAGCTCGAATACGGCCTTGGCGTATGGGCGTGCAGCGGTTGTCAATTCAGACATGGTTTCACCTTAAATTTGTGCAGCCAGTTCTTCCAGCGCCTTGGCGTGAGCCTTGGCATCAATCTCGCGACCAAGAATCTGGCTCGCACCAGCAACCGCCAGACCGGCAACCTGGGACCGCAGTGCTTCACGGGCACGTACGGACTCCTGTTCCAGCTCGGCATCAGCCGCCACCTTGACCCGGGCAGCTTCGTCCCTGGCAGCGTTCTTGGCTTCTTCGACGATCTCGGCAGCACGTTTCTGGGCACGGGCGACAATATCACCGGCTTCGTTCTTGGCTTTTTTCAACTCATCCAGCGCTTTCTGGCGGGCCAGTTCCTCTTCATGCTTGCCTTGCTCGGCAGCAGCCAGACCATCAGCAATACGCTTGCGGCGGGCTTCCATGGCATTCAGGACCGGCTCCCACAGATACTGTCTGATAAACCAGATCAGGATTGTAAACACAATCATCTGACCAATCAGGGTAGCTGTTACGTTCACACTAACCTCCTGTACTTAGGGATTAATAGGAGGGTTGAACCTTATTGCGCGCCTGCTGCGGCCATGGCACCACTGACAAACGGGTTGGCAAAGATGAACCAGAAGGAAATACCCAGTGCGATCATCGGGAAGGCTTCCATCAAGCCGCCGGTGAACAGCATCTGGCCGGTCAGCTGGGCGCGGACTTCCGGCTGGCGGGCAATCCCTTCGATGAACTTGGAGCAGATCAGGCCCCAGCCCAGCGCCGAACCGAAAGCAGCGGCAGCCAGAATGATGCCCACGACAATTGCAGTGTTGGAATAGATCATTGCAATGCTATTAGCGTCCATTTTAGAACTCCTGAGAAAGGTTAAAATCAAAAAATCAATAAAAAAGCTTCAAACTGCAGCACTGCCCGTTCAATGGTGCTCATCGTGCCCGTGGGACTGGCTTGCCAGACTCAGGTACACAATGGTCAGCAACATGAATACAAAAGCCTGCAGGGTAATGACCAGAATGTGGAAAATGGCCCAGGCCGACCCCAGCACAACCTGCACCGGCATGGCCCAAACAGAGAAGGCCAGCAGCGCAATCAGCAGGAACAGCAGTTCACCGGCAAACATGTTTCCGAAAAGACGCAGGCCGAGACTGACCGGCTTGGCAATTTCTTCAATGACGGTCATGAACAGGTTGAATGGCGCCAATATGACCTTGCCCACCGTACCTTTGGCCTCAAACGGGTGCAGGAAGAAGGACATCAGGTAGCCGCTGACACCCTTGCTTTTGATGTTGTAGTAGATGATCAGCAGGAAGACCGAAAAGGCCAGCCCGAAGGTTGTATCGAGATTGGTCGTCGGCACCACCTTGAAGTAGGTATGGTGCGGATCGCCCCCGAACATGCCGACAATGCCGCCGACAAGGGACGGAATCAGGTCAACCGGCAGCAGGTCCATGGCATTCATGAGAATGACCCAGACAAAAATGGTGATGGCGATCGGCCCGACCATTTTGTCAGCGCCCGGAAAAATGTCACGAACCTGCTGGTTGACAAACTCAACCACCATCTCGATGGCATTCTGGACTGGCCCCGGATTGTCCGGATCAATGTTCTTGCCCACCCGGTAGGCAACATAAGCAAACAAACCTGCGAGCAGCGCACTGACAAGGAACACATCCAGGTGGAAAACGCCGAAATCCGCAATGGACTCGGGTTTGCCGCCCAGGCTCCAGTTAGTCAGGTGGTGCTGAATATACTCGACAGGATTTGAGATTGCTGGCGCATTGGCATCGCTCACAATTCACCCCGTGCAACAAAGTTAAAAAATCTGGTCTGTGCTCTTGATCCGGGTCTTCAGACTTCTATTTTTTGCGAACCCGCAAGCACATAGGCCAGTTGCGCAGCCATGAACACACCAACAAGCGGGAGCGGCATCAGCTTCAGCAAACCAAGGCCAATCCCCATTGCAACCAGCACAAAAACAATTCTTTGAGCCATGCCAACATACAGGGTGCTGACACTGGACTGTGGGTTATCTTTCGCCAATTCACCGGCTTTTTTTATTCGACTGGCCAGCAACATGGTATTGGCAAGTGCAATGCTGCCCCCAAACAGCGCGGGGAGGATGGCCTGCACACCCAAGTAGTTCCAGGCAACCAAGGCGCCAACCAGCATGATCAAAATCTGAATACTTCCTACTACACGCATGGTTCTGACAAATCCGGGCCGCCCCCTTTTGCAAATGCACGTGGAGTATAGAGACAGACTAATATAGGGTCAACCTTCTGCATGGATATATATTCATTCTCTGTTAACTTGACAAGCCTGCCCCTTCGTTGCAAAGCTGCCGCGATCCATCCCATCCGGCATAGCCACCCGGAGGCAGATACGATTTATATTACAAGGTATTACAGACCGAGAGGAGGATATGGCCATGTCTGTCAACCCGCTCCCCCTGCTTGTAGGCCTTCCACACTGGATAAGCCCCGCAATCCTCGTGCTGACACTCCTGATGCCGGCCCCATCCCTGCCGGCGACGGAAGCGGCACCAGCCACGGAACAGGCTGCCATGGATACAGCCCAGCCGGAAGAGGCACAGAACCTGCAGGCCATCGCCGTCACCCTGCGTGAACGGAACCTGCCGCTGCTGCTGGCCTTTGTGGCGGACTACTGCAGTTATTGCGAGCGCCTGAAGCGTGAGCACCTGATCCCCATGACGCGATCGGGTGACTTTCAGGACCAGATACTGATCCGGACCATCCATCTGGATCGTGGACAGCAGCTGACGGACTTCAACGGGGAACGCATCGGGATCAGGGACTTCAGCCGCCGCTACGGAGTCAGACTGACACCGGCACTGCTGTTTCTGGATGCGGATGGCAAGGAAGTGGCAGAGCGCCTGCTGGGTTACAGTGTGCCGGATTTTTATGGTGCCTATCTGGAGCAGAGCATCACGGCAGCCAGCAGGGCTGTCAAACCATCAACAACCCTGCTGCCGGAAGCCCTGCGCCAGTGCGGCGACGGCTAGTTTTCCTCAGCGCCCGCGCACAAAGCGGCGCACCTCCGCCAGGTGGCGGCGGCTGACTTCAAGCTGGTCGTTGATGCGGTCCAGGGTGACCTGGGTACGGCCCATGTCGGATTTGGTTAAACCGGTGATGCGGTTTTTGGCGACCAGTGCATTGCGATGAATGCGGATGAAACGATCGGCCAGATCGGTCTCCAGAGACTTGAGCGACTCCTCAATGATCACCTCACCTCCATTGTGGCGCACGGTGACATACTTCTGGTCCGCTTGAAAATACACAACATCCTCAATCGGAATCAGCTCCAGATTGCCGCGCATGCGGGCGCAGATGTGTTTACGGCTTGAGCGCTTGCCGTTTTTCTGTTCCAACATCTCAAGACGCTGCAGACGGTTAAGTGAGCGAGCTTGTTCCAGACTTTGTAATAGTTGTTCTTGTCTTATCGGTTTCATGAGATACCCTGTTGCTTTTGTTGAAAACGCTTCCAAAGCATATTCACCATACGCTGTGGTGAAGATGACGGCTGGTGGATTGTCCATGAAGGACAGCTCCCTGGCGGACTCCAGCCCGTCAAGGACCGGCATGGAAATATCCATCAGGACGATATCCGGCTGGTGACGCTCCACCATCTTGATGGCTTCAGCCCCGTTTTCGGCTTCGGCACAAACTTCATAGTCAGCACACCGGGCGATCAGTCCCTTGACCCTCTCGCGTGCAAATTCTTCATCATCGACAACCAGAATTTTTATGGACATGGTTATTTTTCACTCCTTAGGGATGTAAAAGGAGACGCGGTACTGCTGGGCTGTTTTTTGAATTTTCAGATTGGCCCGGTCTCCGTAGGCAAGTTTCAGGCGACTACGCATGTTTTCCTGAGCAATATGATTCCCTTTTTGATGAGCGTTTGCCGTATCCGGGGGTAGTGGGTTGGTTACGGACACGACCAGATGTTCGCCAGCGTCATACAGACTGACAGTCAGGGTACCGCCATCTTTTCTGGGCTGTATACCATGGTAGATTGCATTCTCGACCAGCGGTTGCAGGATGAGCGGCAGAATAGGCATATCAAAAGGCAGGCTGTTCCTGTCCATATCCCAGTTCACCGTCAGGCGTCGCTTGCCCAGCCTCAACCCTTCCATGCGCAGATAGCGGATAGTCAGGTCCAGCTCTTCCTTGAGCGTGATCCGGGTCCGTCGATCCAGGGTGGTGCGCATGATATCGGCCAGATCCAGAATCGCTTCTTCCGCCACATCCGGGTCCTTGTGCACCAGATGCGCCACGGTATTGAGGCTGTTGAACAGGAAGTGCGGGCGCATGCGCGACTGCAGGGCTTCGTATTTGGCACTGGAATCCGCCTCTGCGGCAGCTTCCCACTGACTCTGAACATAAAAGTAGCGCAGAATGACCAGGGTGATGATACTGCTGATGATCAGGCTCCTGAGCAGAAACAGGAGGTCGAAGCCCGGATCAGGGCGGATCAGCATCATGGAGATGAAGGTCGCAATGCTGGTGAATACCAGCACCACACTGATCACGATCAGGGTGGCGATGCGCACGGAAGGCGCCCGATAAAAACGATTTATCATACAGATAGACAGTACCGAGGCAAGGGCAACCCAGAGAATGAATATCGAATGCAGGCCCAGTGCTCCCAGAAAATCCTGAAAACTCTGGGATACGCCCAATGCCAGCACAAAGGCAAACAGCTCGGTAGCCATCAGGGTACGCAACAAAAGCGCTGGCACGCACAGGTTGGGCAGGTATCCAAGTGTTTTTGTATTTGACATCGACATTTCTTTTTATCAAGCTTCCGTCAGGCCAGCGGGGACAACCGGTAAACGATCGACCAGTCACTGATCCTGCAACATTAATTGTTATTTTTATATTGTACGATCATACCAGATGACCGAGTTTGTTCATATTATAGGATAACTGCTTGCTTTTTGCTGAAGAAGAGTTAACCAGACCGCGCCCCGCCGCAACGATTTTTTACCTTTCCGTCCTAACCCGACAAGCCAGCATGACAAAAGACAACACAATCTCTCCCGTCAAATCCGACCCGTCATCCACCACCAAACCCTGGGGTGGCCGTTTCAGTGAATCCACCGACAAATTCGTGGAAGCCTTCACCGCCTCCATCCACTTTGACCAGCGACTGTACCGCCACGATATCGAAGGGTCACGCGCTCATGCCCGCATGTTAGGCCAGACTGGCATACTGGAAGCTGAAGATGTCATAAAAATTATTAATGGATTGGATGCCATTGAGCGCCAGATTGAAGCCGGCGAACTGGAATGGCAGGTCGCACTGGAAGACATTCACATGAACATCGAGGCACGCCTGACTGAAACTATCGGTCTGGCCGGCAAACGTCTGCACACCGGGCGCTCACGCAATGACCAGATTGCCACGGACATCCGCCTGTGGCTGCGCGAACAGATCGGCGGCATCAGCCATGAAATCCGCCGCCTGCAAACCGCACTGGTGGAACTGGCCGAGCGTGAAGCCCATACCATCATGCCCGGCTTCACCCATCTGCAGGTGGCTCAACCCATCACTTTCGGCCATCACATGCTGGCCTGGTTCGAGATGCTGCAGCGCGACCATGAGCGCCTGCAGGACTGCCTCAAACGCGTGAATGTCCTGCCCCTCGGGGCTGCGGCCCTGGCCGGAACCACCTACCCCATCGACCCGGCATATACGGCAACACTGCTGGGCTTTGCGCGTCCGGCCCGCAATTCGCTGGATGCAGTCAGCGATCGTGACTTTGCGATTGAATTCAACGCTGCGGCGGCCCTGGTCATGATGCACCTGTCCCGGTTTGCAGAAGAGCTGATTATCTGGACTTCAGCCCAGTTCGATTTTGTGCGCCTGCCGGACCGTTTCTGCACCGGCTCCTCCATCATGCCGCAAAAGAAAAATCCGGATATCCCTGAACTGATCCGGGGTAAAACCGGGCGTGTCTACGGCCACCTGATCGCCTTGCTGACCCTGATGAAAGGCCAGCCACTGGCCTATAACAAGGACAATCAGGAAGACAAGGAGCCGCTGTTTGATACCGTCGATACCCTACTCGGCAGCCTGCGGGCATTTGCGGACATGATGCCGCATGTACAGCCGAAAAAGGAGCGTATGCGTGCCGCCGCCATTCAGGGCTTTTCCACTGCCACCGACCTGGCCGATTACCTGGTCCGCAAGGGGCTGCCGTTCCGGGATGCACACGAAGTCGTCGGAAAAGCGGTGGCGCTGGGTGTACAGAGTGAACGTGATCTGAGTGAAATGTCACTGGAAACATTACGCAGTTTTTCCGATGTCATCGAGGCGGATGTCTTTGCCAGCCTGACCCTGGAGGGATCGGTTGCCGCTCGCCACCATCCCGGCGGTACTGCACCGGAACAGGTACTGCAGCAGGTGGCCGACGCCAGAAAACTGTTGCAATCCTGATCCCTCACCCTTGCCACCGGAAGCCATGTGATCCGTCATGGCTTCCTCCCATACCTGCCATCCCGACTCCCCCTCCCTGACCGTGCATAAAACGATCCATGCCACTCATGCACTGCATTGCTGCATCCCCTTTTGCATCAGGCTAAACAGGATCAGACCACCCTGCCAGCGACTCATGCCGGACATTTGCGCCTGCATGACAGCGGGGTGGCTGACTAATGGACATTGATACAGCATAAAAGGAGACTCCAACATGCATGGTATTTATAACAGCTCGTCAAGCAATACCAGTTACCCGGTATGGCAGCAGCAGACCGCAAACACGACAACAAACACCAGTAATAACAGCAGCTTCAACCCCTCCCAGGTTCTGCCAGGGAATAATGACCTGAGTTCATTGCTGAACCTGTTGCTGCAACTGCTGCAGCAGTTGCAGGGCAACAATGGCAGCACCGGCAATACCTGGAACCCCGGCAACAATGGCAACAACAATGGCAATGTACAGCCAACGCCAGCCCCGGCCACTGCCACTGCCACCAATGACAACGTGTCAACCCCGGTCAACACCCCGACCCGGATCAATGTGCTGGCCAATGACGGCCAGAACGGCAGCAACCTGAGCATCCAGAACTTTACCCAGCCACAGAACGGTACTGTCACCCAGCAGGGCAATGATCTGGTCTACACCCCCAACAACAACTTTGTGGGTAATGACAGCTTCAGCTACACCAACAGCAGCGGTGCCACTGCACAGGTCAACGTCAATGTGACCGGCAATGGTGCGCCGGCTCCAGCTCCAGCTCCAGCTCCAGCTCCAGCTCCAGCTCCAGCTCCAGCTCCAGCTCCAGCTCCAGCTCCAGCTCCAGCTCCAGCTCCAGCTCCAGGCCCCTGCCCGACAGGTCCGCATGGCCCGCACGGTGGCCACGGTACGGGTGGTAATACCGGCCCCAATGGGGGATATGGTGGTCATCAACCAGGACCGACTCCGGCTCCTACACCGACTCCGGCTCCTACACCGACTCCGACTCCGACTCCGACTCCGACTCCGACTCCGACTCCGACTCCGACTCCGGCTCCGACACCGACTCCGGCTCCTACACCGACTCCGGCTCCTACACCGACTCCGGCTCCTACACCGACTCCGACACCAACTCCGGCTCCAGCCCCAACACCGGCTCCGGCCCCTGCGCCGACTCCGGCCCCAACACCGACTCCGGTCAATAATGGCACCATCAAAGGTGATCCGCATTTTGTTGGCGCTGATGGCGGGAAATACGATGTACAGGGGACTGCCGGTGCGACCTACAACATCCTGAGCGACAAAGGCTTTCAGCTGAATGCCGAGTTTCAGGGCAAGGCTGACATCACCACAGTCGGCAAAATCGGGGCCACACTGGGCAACAACCAGGTCAGCTTTACCGACAAGGGCGAACTGACCATCAATGGCGAAACCCGGAAGGATGGCACCTACCTGGATGGAGCCGTCACCAAGAAAGGCGGTACGCTGACCATCAAGAGCGACGAGTACAACGTTACCGCCCAGACTGCCAAAGCCGGCCTTACCGGTACCCGTCTGGACCTGAGCTTCAAGAGTGACAATGTTGCAGCTGACGGCGTCATGCCACACGGCCTGTGGGGTGTGACAGCTGACGGGGATGGAAAGGCCCGTAATGGCGACAAGGGCAAAGGAGCCCAAGGCGGCGGAGCCATTGAAGGACTGGACGGACAGATTGCCAAAAAAGGTGACAAGGAAACCGTCAATCTGTACAAGGTTGCCGACCTGTTCGATACCGGTTTTGCTAATTTCAACCGTTTTAACGGCAGCTTTACCAATGAGCCTGTCGTTAACACCACAGCAACTGGTGCCACAGAGTAACAACAGGCACTGCTGGTAGCAAGCGACCGGTTGTGATACGACCGGCAGGCAGGTGGCTCAGGTCGCCTGCTTTGCCCGTGCGGCAGTTTCCGCTGCCGCACTTTTTTCTGCCAGCTCTTTTTTACGCTGTACTTTTGCTCGCACCAGTTCGGCCATATTGGCCCCGATATGCTTATGGCCGGAATCATCGGCCAGCTGCATCTGCCTGCGGCGCTCGCGGAAGCGCGCTTTCTGCGCCTCAGAAGTCGTGTTGCAGCAATGTGGACAGCATACGCCCTCCTCATACTGTACCGATAACTGCTCCTGCTCCGAAACCGGATAGCCACAGGAATGGCAAAGGCGGTAACTGCCGCAGTTCAGGTCATGATCGACCGAAACCCGGTGATCAAACACAAAGCACTCCCCTTCCCACAGACTCTGCTCTTCCGGTACCTTTTCCAGGTAATTCAGGATACCGCCATCCAGGTGATAAACCGCTTCTGCGCCCCTGGCGAGGGCATAACCGGTGGACTTCTCACAGCGGATGCCACCGGTACAAAACATGGCGATCTTTTTGATCCCACGCTGCCCGATCACGTCATCCAGATAATCCTTGAACTCGACAAAGCTGTCCACATCCGGGTCTTCCGCCCCCCTGAAAGTGCCGATCCGGGTTTCATAACGGTTGCGGGTATCCAGCAGCAGAACATCCTCACGCCGGACCAGCTCGTTCCAGTGCTCGGGGGCCACATAAGTACCGACCAGCTTGTCGGCCCCCACATCCTTGTCATGAAACGTGACGATCTCCTGTTTTTCCTTGACCTTGAAGCGATGGAAAGGGTCAAACCCGCACCAGGAATATTTGGGTTCCAAGGTACCGACCAGTGCCTGCAGTGCAGCCAGAAAAGCATCCAGATCAGTATCCTGACCTGCAATGGTCGAATTGATGCCCTCATCCGCCACAATCAGGGTCCCGGACACCGGAAACCGTTCGTGCAGAGCACGGATTTTTTCGGCCACCGCTGCCGGTGCCGCAATCGGCATGAATTTGTAAAATGCAGCAACTTTCATGTCTGTCACAACCATTATCAAATAACTGTCAAACAACGGGCACCATCATAGCACCGTCAATACAGTGCAATCACCTGTACCACCCCGAACCTTTGACCCAGGTCATGGTCCATTAATTTGAGCGTTAACTCACCATACCGACCAGGAGCAATAAACAAAACTCATGAAAAATTCACTCACTATACCCCGAACCCTGCTGCCCGCTCTGCTTGGTATGCTGTTGCTGACAGGCTGTGATGACGGCAGCAATGAGCAGCCCCTGGCAGACACCCCGGAGTCAGCCCTGCAGCAGGCCCGTGAAGCAGCACTCTACGATGAAGTCGACAGCCTTAATTACCTGAATGATCAGGCGGCAAAACGGGCACAGCAGACCGAAACCGAAGCGCTGGAAGAATGGAATTCGCCTCAGGCTTTTGCCGCCCGCTCCGCACTGCGCACCGGTGAATACGATTTCACACCCCCGCCCACCCCCCCGGTCAGCCGTCCGGGCCAGCTGCTCAACCTGCCACCAGTCAGCAGCCCGCGCTTTACCGTCAGGGACCGCCAATGGCCTGTGGCGGGTGAAGTCAGCATTGCCATGTGGTCACAGGATAAACTCTCGGCCTTCAGTATCAGCATTGACGACAACCATGTGCAGGATCATCCCTTCTGGTTCGAGATGGGCGAACGTTACGGCTGGAAATGGACCTGGTTTGTGATCGCCAATCAGGTGGGCTGGGGCGCACATGATCACTGGGGACACTGGCAGCTGGTACAGGACAAGGGCCATGATGTGCAGACCCATACCTACAGCCACCTGTGTGATGCCCTGTTCTACACTTACCGTGAATACCGCCAGTCACAGGTGGTCATCGACCAGAATGTGGAAGGTGCCAGGGTGGTGGCCATGGGCTACCCCTTCGGCCTCAATACCAACAAGGCCGGCTCCCCCTGCGCCCCACTGACCAGCGCACGGACCCAGAATGACCGCACCCAGGCCGCCAGATATTTCCTGGCCGCACGCGATGTCTACGGCGCTCTCACCAGCCCGGCCCGAATCGATTTCCTCAATGTACCCTCCGTCAGCTCGGCGCGTAATTTCCTGAATGCGGATGCACCCTGGGCCTATTTCGACAGCACCCTCGACCCGGCCAGCAATAACTGGCGCAGCTGGTACTCCGCCCATTTTCATGGCCTTTACGCTCAGACCGACAAAGATTATGTGGTGCAGATACTGGATCATCTGAAAAACAGGGAAGCCGATGTCTGGGTCGGCAGCTTCACGGCAGTGGCCCGCTATGCCCAGGAATTTGCCACGGCACGCATTACCAACCTGCAGCAAGGCAGCAACAGTACCCGTTTTGAAGTCAGGGATGACATGAACGACGGCTGGTTTGATGAACCACTGACCCTCAAACTGCGCCTGCCGGAGGGCAGCACCACCGCCAGTGCCACCCAGCAGGGCGTTGCCATTCCGGCACGGGTGGTTACACACGCCGGTAACGTGTATGCACTGGTGGATGCCAAGCCGGATCAGGGCGTGGTGGCAATAAACTACTGAGCAGGCTCCAGCCGGTACAGGCCACCATCGGCTTCATCGGTCAGGAGCCAGACATAGCCATCCGGCCCCTGCCTGACATCGCGGATGCGTCCGATCGCGCCCTGCAGCAGACGTTCCTGCTCGACCAGCCGGCCCTCCTGCAGCCCGAGCCGCACCAGCAGCTGGAACTTCAGGGCACCGACCAGCAGGCTGCCCTGCCAGCCGGGGTAGCGGTTGCCGGTGTAAAAAGTCATGCCGGACGGGGCAATGGACGGTACCCAGGTCAGCAGCGGCTGCTCCATGCCGGTCTGGGTTGTGCGTCCCTCCCCGACCTTGCCACCACCGTATTCCTCACCATAGGTGATGACCGGCCAACCATAATTGGCACCGGCACGAATGGCATTGACCTCATCCCCGCCCTGCGGCCCATGTTCATGCGTCCACAGCTGGCCGGTCTGTGGATGGATGGCGGCCCCCTGCTGGTTGCGGTGGCCATAGCTCCAGATTTCAGGCGCGGCCCCGGCCTGCCCCACAAACGGGTTGTCGTCAGGCACCCGCCCATCATCCTGCAGACGGATCACGCTGCCGGCATGATTGCCCAGCTCCTGCGCCAGCTCACGACGCCCCTTGTCACCCAGGGTCAGGAACAGGTAGCCCTGACGATCAAACACCAGCTGCCCACCGTAGTGGTGACGGGTATTAACCTTGGGGGTGGCCCGGAAAATCGCCTCCACCCCGGTCAAAATGCCATCACGGTATTTGCCACGACCGACATGGGTACTGTAACCGCCCTCACCGGCTGCCGCATAAGCAAAGTACAGCCAGCGGTTTTCAGCAAACTGCGGATGCAGGGCCAGCCCCAGCAGCCCCCCCTGCCCGCCGGCAGCCACCTTCGGCAGCCCCTGAACCGGCTGTGACAGCAAACGACCATTCACAATCCGGCGCAGCTGGCCGGGACGCTCGGAGACCAGCATTTCCCCTTCCGGCAGAAACACCATGCTCCACGGAAACGTCAGCCCGGACACTACCTCGACCGCCCGCACCGAACCGGCTGCTGATGCAGGTGGCGAAAACAGCAGCCCGGCAGCCATCAAGAAAGGTAGACAAACAGCAGCAGACTTCATGGAAAACCTCCGGGATTCAGGATAAGGCGTACCCCCTGTATACCCGTATTATTCATCCACTGCCAATATTGCCCAGCGCTCAGGCTGCTTTGTCACAGTCCCAGTGTCTGCCACATGGCATCAACCCTGGCTTTCACCGCTGCATCCATCACAATCGGGGTTCCCCACTCACGCGTGGTCTCGCCCGGCCATTTGCCGGTTGCGTCCAGCCCCATTTTCGATCCCAGCCCGGATACCGGCGAAGCAAAATCCAGGTAATCAATCGGCGTATTCTCCATCAGGGTGGTATCCCGTGCCGGGTCCATGCGTGTGGTCATGGCCCAGATCACATCCTCCCAGCTGCGGGTATTGATATCGTCATCCACTACAATGATGAACTTGGTATACATAAACTGACGCAGGAATGACCACACCCCCATCATCACCCGCTTGGCATGCCCCGGATACTGTTTCTTGATACTGACCACTGCCATGCGGTAGGAACACCCTTCCGGCGGCAGGTAAAAATCCACAATCTCGGGAAACTGCTTCTGCAGAATGGGTACAAATACCTCATTCAGCGCCACTCCCAGAATGGCCGGCTCATCCGGCGGGCGTCCGGTATAGGTACTGTGATAGATCGGGTCCTGACGGTGCGTCAGGCGCTCAATGGTAAATACCGGAAATTGATCCACTTCGTTGTAATAGCCGGTGTGATCGCCAAACGGCCCTTCCGGGGCCATGTCATCCGGATAGATATGCCCCTCCAGGACGATTTCGGCAGAGGCCGGCACCTGTAAATCCACGCCCATGGCCTGTACCAGCTCGGTACGCGACCCACGCAACAGCCCCGCAAAGGCATATTCCGACAGCGTATCCGGTACCGGTGTCACTGCTCCCAGAATGGTGGCCGGATCGGTGCCGATGGCCACGGCCACGGGAAACGGCTGCCCCGGATGTTGCTGCTGGAACTCACGGAAATCCAGCGCGCCACCCCGGTGCGAAAGCCAGCGCATGATCACCCGGTTTCTGCCGATGACCTGCTGGCGATAGATGCCGAGATTCTGGCGTTTCTGGTGTGGCCCGCGGGTAATCACCAACCCCCAGGTAATCAGGGGTGCGACATCCCCCGGCCAGCAATGCTGAATCGGCAGCCTGCCCAGGTCGATCTGGTCCCCTTCCAGCACCACCGCCTGACAGGCCGCCTTGCGCACCACCTTCGGTGCCATGTCCAGCACCTTGCGGAAAATCGGCAGGGTTTCCAGCGCACTTTTAAAGCCTTTGGGAGGGTCGGGCTGCTTGAGCAGCGCCAGCAGTTTTCCGACTTCACGCAAGGCGTCGGTGGACGCCTCCCCCATGCCCAATGCCACCCGACGTGGTGTACCAAACAGGTTGGCCAGTACCGGTACCTGATGGCCTTTGGGGTTCTCAAACAGCAGGGCCGGTCCCTGGGCACGCAATACCCGGTCAGCAATCTCGGTCATCTCCAGATGCGGGTCCACCTCCACGCTGATGCGCTTCAGCTCCCCCATCTGCTCCAGCTGACGGATGAAATCGCGCAGGTCCTGATATTTCATCCGGGGAACCTGTCCGAACGGGGCGCACTGCAGGCGCTGTCATACCAGTGCGCATGCTCCCTCCAGAAAATATTGTGCTGGGGCGTCAGGCCCGGCTCCTCGTCCAGTGCACCTGCCGGCACAAGCAGCATGCCGGTACGGCGCGACTGAAACGGCAGACCGGCACCACACTCACGGCAGAACACCTTGCGGAAATTATTGTCGGGATGGTCAAAAGTTTGCAGCAGTTCCTGCCCGGCAATCCATTCCAGCGCCTCCATGTCGGTAAACAGGTTGGAGGCATGAGCGGAGCCGGTGATCTTGCGGCACTGTACGCAATGGCACAGGTTAAAAACCTTGAAATGATTGGCAACACGAAAACGCACCTTGCCACACAGGCAACTGCCCTGGATAAACTCGCGCATGTGATTTCAGCTCCTGATCAGGGTTGACGGTAACAGCCAAGTATCATGCCATACCGCACTGATGGCACCAAACATCCTGCCGCCTGCATCAACCACCGGCAGACGCTGAACGGATTTCTGCCGGTACAGGGAAAAAGTCGGCAAAAACGGATATGATTCAAACCTGTTCGATTGATGGTTCAGAAAATGAGCGTTACCCGCATGATTACCCGCCTGCTCCAGAAAACCCTGCTGGTTTCACCACTCCTGCTGGGTGGCTGCAGCACTTTCCCATCCGGTACGGATACAACGGCACCGCCTGCTGCCGAAACCCGGGCTCAGGGGACCAGGATGGCGGAGGCTCCGTTCATGCCCGATGCCATACAGCAAGGGAAACGGCTGCCGTTTCCAGCCTGGAGTGCCCTGCTCGCAGCGCCGCGTGTCATCATTGCCGGTGAACAGCACGACCAGTATCAGGACCATCGGGTGCAACTGGAGGTGCTGCGTACCCTGTACCGGCAGAACCCCGCGCTGGCCATTGGTGTGGAGTGGTTCCAGCAGCCGGTTCAAGGTGTCATTGATGCCTATCTCGCCGGCCAGATCACGGAAACCACCCTGTTGCAGCGCAGTGGTTACTATCAGCGCTGGGGTTATGACTACCGCATGCTGCGCCCGATCATGGCGTTTGCCCGCACCCACCACCTGCCGGTACTGGCACTGAATGCCCCGCAGGAACTGACGCGCAAGATCGGGCGTGGCGGGTTGGCTGCCCTCACCCCCGCCGAGCGCAGACAGCTCCCCGCTGCCATCACACCGGCTGACAACGCCTACCGCCAATACCTGCAGACCGTATTTGCCAGACATGGCGGGCATGGGCAGTTCGAGCATTTCCTGACCGTTCAGCGGGTCTGGGAAGAGACCATGAGCGCCAACGCCGTGCGTTACCTGCAGCAGCACCCCGGACAGCGCCTGCTGATTCTGGCCGGCAGGGGGCACATGAGTCAGGGCCGGGGCATTCCAGCGGATATCAGGCGCCGGCTGCCACAGACAAACCTGCTGACCCTGATCACGGAAACGCCGGAAGAACAGGAGACCTCCCCACAGGGACCGGCTCAGACCGGCCCGGTAACTGCCGACCTGCAGGTACTGGCTGAACCGATGCAGCTGCCCGCCAGCGGCAAACTGGGAGCCTGGCTGATGAGCGATGTCAGGGGGGTTTCCATCCGTGGTCTGGTCAGCGGCGGTGCCGCAGAAAAGGCCGGACTCAAGGATGGCGATTACCTGACACAAATCAATGGCGGCCCCGTTACCGACAAGGGCGATATTCTGCAGGTGGTGGCCATGAGTCCTCCCGGTACCCCAGTCACCCTGCAGCTGAAACGCCAGATTCCACACCGGAAGCAGCCGGCACTGCAGACCATCCGGGTGATACTGGAATAAGCGGACGGTAAAAAATGCAAAAGCAGGGGTGGAATCCAGCCGGGGGGAAACGCCTGAAATGCCGACGACGCTTCCCCGGTTTTCCGCTACAATCGCCGCTTTCAGCCCAGCAGCCAGATTGCGTATAGCCGATATGTCCGAACTGAAACAGGAAGCCGCCCGCCGGCGCACATTTGCCATTATCTCCCACCCCGATGCGGGGAAAACCACCATGACCGAAAAGGTACTGCTGTTCGGGGGGGCGATCCAGCTGGCCGGAACCGTGCGCGGTCGCAAGGCGGCCCGCCATGCCACCTCCGACTGGATGGCCATGGAAAAGGAGCGCGGAATTTCCGTCACCTCCTCCGTGATGCAGTTCCCGTACCGGGAGCGGATCGTCAATCTGCTGGATACCCCCGGCCATGAAGACTTTTCCGAGGACACCTACCGGGTGCTGACGGCGGTGGACTCCGCGCTGATGGTCATCGACGTGGCCAAGGGGGTTGAGGAGCGCACCATCAAGCTGATGGAAGTCTGCCGCCTGCGCACCACTCCGATCATGACCTTCATCAACAAGCTCGACCGCGAAGGCAAGGAGCCGATTGAGCTGCTGGATGAAGTGGAAACGGTATTGAACATCCGCTGTGCGCCGATTACCTGGCCGATCGGCATGGGCAAAACACTGAAAGGCATCTATCATCTGTATCAGGACAAGGCCATTTTATACAAACCGGATACCGAACGCCGACAGCACTATGAGGAGGTGGCCGGGTTGGACAATGCACGTCTGGACGAATTGCTGGGTACCCAGGCAACCGAACTGCGTGAAGCAATTGAACTGGTCAAGGGAGCCAGCCACACCTTTGACCTGGATGCCTACCTGCGTGGAGCGTTGACCCCCGTTTACTTCGGCACGGCCCTGAACAGCTTCGGCATCCGCGAACTGCTGGATGATTTCGTGGAGTATGCACCCGCCCCCCAGTCTCACCAGACTACCACCCGCAGCGTATCGGCCACCGAAACGCCGTTCACCGGATTCGTGTTCAAGATACAGGCCAATATGGACCCGCAGCACCGTGACCGCATGGCCTTCGTGCGCATCTGCTCCGGGCAGTACCAGAAAGGCATGAAGGTCAGGCAGGTCCGCAGCGGCAAGGACATCAAGATTCCGGATGCCATGACCTTCATGGCTGCCGAACGTGAACATGTGGAGGATGCCTGGCCGGGCGACATCATCGGCATTCACAATCATGGCAGCATCCGTATCGGCGATACGTTCACCCAGGGCGAGGCACTGCAGTTTACCGGCATCCCGAACTTCGCTCCCGAACTGTTCCGCCGGGCACAGTTGAAAGATCCGCTGAAAATGAAAAAACTGCAGAAAGGGCTGGGGGAGCTGTGCGAGGAAGGCGCGACCCAGCTGTTCAAGCCCCTGAGCAGCAACGACCTGATTCTGGGGGCGGTCGGTGTGCTGCAGTTCGATGTCGTGGCCCAGCGCCTGAAAGATGAGTACAAGGTGGATGCGGTATTCGAGGCCGTGAATGTCCAGACGGCCCGCTGGGTCAGCTCCCGGAATGAAAAGCAGTTTGCCGAATTCAAGCTCAAGGCAGCCCAGAATCTGGCCATCGACCACAGCGGCGGGCTGGTTTACATCGCACCGACCCGGGTCAACCTGCAACTGGCCATGGAAAAATGGCCGGACATTGCATTTCATGCTACCCGTGAGCATGGTGTTGAAATCGGCTGACGATCCACAGGAAATGTCGCAGGTTTTGTGCGGTTCTGAGGTGACGGGCTGTAACAAGGCAAGTATGATGGTTTTGGAGGATTGCCTGCTTTACGCTGATTCCGCCGCAATGCAAATCAGATCTGACCCCTCAAACCTGAGGGCAGGGGGAAGCTGAAGCTGACAGGACTGATGGTTTTATCGAGGAACCCGTATGGATGAGCAACAAATCAAGCATGAACTGACAAGGGTTTTGGCCAGTGAAAGTTTTCGCTCCCGAAAACAGATGTGCAACTTCCTGCAGTTCATTGTTGATGAGACCCTGGAAGGGCGCGGACGCTACCTGAAGCAGTACACCATTGCCGTACACGGCCTCGGCAAACAGGAAGATTTCTCACCCGGCGAGAATCCGCTGGTACGGGTGGAAGCCGGGCGGCTGCGCAAGCTGCTGGTGGATTATTACAATACCGACGGGCGCAACAGCAGTGTGCGCATCACCCTGCCCAAGGGCAGCTATCAGCCCGAATTTCAGGAAAACGTGGTGGATGGCAAGGGCTTTGTCGAACGCCGCCGGGAGGACCGCCGTGCCGCCAACGTCACCCGCGCCTATTCCGAAGGCATGCGGGTTCTGCTGGGGTTCAAGCTGTTTTCCCCCTCCCAGCAGAACAGCGAACTTTATTACCTGCTGGTCAGGGACTTCACCCTGCTGCTGAACAAGTTCCCGTTCATCAAATTTCTGTCGGCCTCCCCCAACAACACCAGCAACCTGTCCGCCCACGAATACCTCAAACACATCTGGGACAACTACCAGGCTGATTTCCTGCTTAAAATGGATGTCGAGGTACTGGCCAACCGCCTGAGCCTGAAATCCCTGCTGCTGCACGCTGTCACGGAAGAAGTTGTCTGGGGCGACACCTTCGACATCCACGATGCAAAATCCAGCAAGGACATGGAGCGGGTCTACCAGCGGCTGGCCAACGACCTGTTTGCCATTGACAGTGGTGTTGCCCTGCGTTACTGGAGCCAGTATATCCAGAGTGAAGCCTCCCGCTCCAAGGAGCACAACCATGCCCTGCTGTACCTGAGCAACTCCTTCATGGGGTATTCCGCCCGTGAACTGCAGGTGGCACTTGATTACTGCAACCACCGGCTGGCCGAACACCCGCATGATACCATTGCCATGCAGGTCTACCTCTACCTGAGCATCCAGGACATGCTGTACGGCTATCAGATACTGGACCGGGCCAGTGAACGCTTTGTGGAAGTGGCCCGAACCCTGATCCGCCTGTCGCCGGACAGTGCCGAGTCACGTCTGTTTTTCGCCTTCGCCAGCTTCCTGCAGAATGACGACCAGCTCTGTCGCAGCGAGATTGACAAGGCACTGGTTCTCAACAAGTATTCGGCTTTCAACCACTTCTTCGCCAGTGGCCTGTATTATGTGCTGGGCGACTACCCGGAAGCCGATAGCGCCATTGATCAGGCCATCAGCATGAGTCACCGCCACCCGGACTGGTACCATCTGCTGTGCTTTATCCGTGACTACCGCCGCCAGGACTATGCCGCTGCACTGGAGCAGGCCCGCAGCATCTACATTGCCTGGGGTGGCCTGCTGCGTGCGCTGGCCTACCGGAAACTGGAGGCGGAAGCCGATGTCAGCCGGGAAATGCGCCAGATCAACGGTCAGGATTTCCGGGTTCTTGATGATGACAACGAGCTGATGACCGACATCATTGAAGACAATGAATTCCTGCATGCCATGCTGCGGGACATGCGCAGCCTGCTGGCCGGCATCCGCCACCAGCACTGACAGAAGGTCCGCACGGGCCGGCATGAAACTCAACATCTTTGCCAAACTGTTCATGGCCATTCTGGTTGCCACCATGGCCATGACCGTTTTCATGGTCATTTTCACCAACTGGAGTGTGCGTCAGGGATTTGCCGACTATCAGCACCAAGATGAACTGGACAAGCTGAATCAGCTGGCGGAGGTGCTGGCGGAAACCTACGCCCATCAGGGCAACTGGGATTTCCTGCTGAACGAGCCGGCAAACTGGCGTGCAGCCCTGACCCAGGTCGGTGAGGGGCGCAGTCTGGGGCGGCTGCCGGGGAATGACGAGCCTTTTGCACGTGTGGGTCAGGCCCTGTCACTGCGCTCCTTCGGCCTGCGCATCCGCCTGCTTGACCTCCAGGAAAACATCATTGCCGGTATGGCAGGTCATGCCGCAGAATTTGAACGCAGGCCGGTAACACTGGCCGGCCAGACTATCGGCTGGCTGGAGCTTCGGCGCCATAAACCCCAGAACAGCGAACAGGCCAGCCGCTTCATGGAACAGCAGGTGCGCAACATCTACCTGATCGCCCTGTTTGCTGCCGGTGTTTCGCTGCTGATCGCCGTCATTCTGGTGCGGCATCTGCTGCGCCCGGTCAAACACCTGACCGAAGGTGCCCAGGCCCTGTCACGTGGCAACTTCAATACCCTGATCCAGGTCAAGGCCGGTGATGAACTCGGGCAACTGGCACACCATTTCAACCAGCTGTCCCATTCGCTGCAGCGCAACCAGACCCTGCGCACCCAATGGATTGCCGATATTTCCCACGAGCTGCGCACGCCGATCGCCATCCTGCGCAGCGAAATCGAGGCCATGCTGGATGGTATCCGCAAACCGACCCTGGAACGTATCAGTTCCCTGCACCATGATGTACTGGCCCTAGGCAAACTGGTGGATGACCTGTATCAGCTCTCGCTTTCCGATGCCGGCGAACTGGAACTGCCGGATGAGGATGTTGATCTGTGCACCGTGTTACAGGATGCCCTGGAGGCAGCTGAAACCCGGCTGCAGGAAAAATCCCTCCAGCTCGGGCGGCCTGCCTGTGACCACCCCCTGATCATCCGCGGCGATGGCAAACGCCTGTTTCAGCTGTTCAGCAACCTGCTGGAAAACAGCTACCGTTATACGGACCCCGGTGGTCGGGTGGTGGTAGGCATCCACAGCACACCAGACAACAAACAGGCTGTCATCACCCTGGAAGACAGTGCCCCCGGTGTCCCGGATGAAGCCCTGCCACGCCTGTTCGAGCGCCTGTTCCGGGTCGATAAATCCAGAAGCCGGCTCATGGGCGGCTCAGGACTCGGACTCTCGATCAGCCGGAATATTGTCGAAGCTCATGGTGGTAAAATAACCGCCGTCCATTCCAGGCTGGGTGGCCTGCTACTGCGCATGAGCTTCCCGCTGCGTACCCCTTCATCAAGTTCAAATGCAGATTGAGGCTGAGACACATGGAGACGACCCGTCAATGCATTCTCATCGTTGAGGATGAACCCAAACTGGCCGAAGTCCTGCTGGAATACCTGCAGCAGTCCGGCTTCCGGGGCCACTGGCTGGACAACGGCAGGGAGGTCATCCCCTGGGTCAGAACCAATACGCCGGCCCTTGTTGTGCTGGACCTGATGCTGCCCGGCAGGGACGGGCTGGAAGTCTTCAAGGAGCTGCGTCAGTTTTCCGCCATACCGGTCATCATGGCCACTGCCAAGGTGGATGAGATCGACCGGCTCATGGGCCTGGAACTGGGAGCGGATGACTATGTCTGCAAGCCCTACAGCCCGCGTGAACTGCTGGCACGGGTACGCAATATCCTGCGTCGTGCCAGCCTGTCACAGCAGGAAATCCTGAGTGCGACCGGGGTGGAAACCGATCTGGAGCGCATGGAGGCGCGTCTTGATGGCCAGGGATTAAACCTCACACCCGTGGAATTTCGCCTGTTGCACCAGCTCGCCACCCACCCCGGCAAGGTTTTTTCCCGTACCCAGCTGATGGATTGCGTCTACGATGATCACCGGGTCGTGACCGACCGGGCCGTGGACAGCCACATCAAAAACCTGCGCCGCAAAATGGAGGCGGTACAGCCCGGATTTGAGGCCATCCGCTCCATTTACGGTGTCGGCTACAAGTTTGATGCCTGAGCATCGCCCACCCTGCAGAAACTCGCCGCTTACTGGCGCTGCCGGGCAACCACCACCAGCGTATCCACACCAACCCGGTCAAACAGCTCGACCACCGCCCGGTTACTCATGCGGATACAGCCATGGGAGGCCGGTGCACCCAGCCGCCCTTCCTCATCGGTACCGTGGATATAGATATAGCGCGCGTAGGAGTCCACTTTCCCCCCCTTGTTCAGGCCCGGCTCCAGCCCGTCCAGCCATAAAATGCGGGTGGTTACATTGTCCTCGTTGCTGCGTGCGCCCGGCTCGGTCAGGATTCTGGCAACCCGCCCGGTATTCTGCCGGGCCCGAAAAATGGTTCCCAGCGGTGCAGCGTCACCGAATTTCCGTGCAACCCGGTGCACACCCAACGGCGTCTGATTACTGCCCTTGCGGCTGCCCAACCCGGCCTCGGCGGTAGAGATGGCCCACTCCCCGACAGCCTGTCCGTGCTCCAGCAGGATCAGTTTTTGCGCCGTGGCATCAATCAGAATCACCCGCTCGCTGGAATAGGAAGGGAAACGCCACTGCAGGTCCTGCAGGACCGGGGCAAAAGCAGCAGGGGCTGCCCGTGCCCCTGCTACCGGCCCCGGAACAGCTGATAACTGCAGATTGTCGGCCATGGCACCCTGCCCCAGACTAATCACTGTCCCTAAGATCAATGCCGACAGCCGTGGACAGGTTTTTCTCTTTTTGCTTGTCATTTCTGAGAGCCTCCAGTTCGATAAAATAATTATTGTCCTCTCCAGTAGCGTATTGCCCGGTGAACACCGAGCATTCAAAATGCTTCAGGCGTGGATTTCCCTTGCGTACGCACTCAATCAGGTCAGGCAGTTCCAGATAAAACAGCCGGTCCACACCAATCGCATCGCCGACTTCGGCCTCGGTGCGCCCGTGCGCAATCAGCTCGGAAGCTGCCGGCATATCGATACCATAAATATTCGGATAGCGGATCGGCGGTGAGGCCGACGCAAAATAGACATTGCGTGCGCCGGAATCCCGAGCCATCTGCACGATTTCCTCTGAAGTGGTACCCCGGACAATCGAATCATCCACCAACAAGACATTTTTGCCTCTGAACTCAATATCCAGCGGGTTGAGCTTCTGCCGCACGGACTTCTTGCGCTGCTTCTGGCCCGGCATGATGAATGTCCGTCCGATATAGCGGTTTTTCATGAAGCCTTCCCGGTATGGGACATTCAGGGTATTGGCAAGTTCCAGCGCGGAGGTGCGACTGGTATCCGGAATCGGCATGACCACTTCAATATTATGCGCCGGCCACTCGCGCCGGATACGGTCAGCCAGCTTGCGCCCCATACGCATGCGTGCCTTGTGCACATAAACATTGTCGATGATGGAATCGGGGCGGGCAAAATAGACGTACTCAAAAATACAGGTGTTGTACTGTGGATCACTGCTGCATTGCTGGGTGAAAACCTTGCCCTCGGTGGTGATGTAGATGGCCTCGCCCGGCTCAATGTCCCGCACCAGCCGGAACCCGAGTGCCGACAAGGCCACACTTTCGGAAGCCAGCATGTACTCCTTGCCCTGCGCGGTTTCTTTCACGCCATAGACCAGTGGCCGGATACCATGTGGATCCCGGAAACCGACCAGCCCGTCCCGTGTCAGCATGGCCACCACGGCATAGGCTCCCCGACAACGATGATGCACCCCCTTGACGGCTGCAAAAATGTCCACTGGCGTGACATGAAAGGCATCTTGGCGCAGCAGCTCCTGGGCAAACACATTCAGCAACACTTCGGAGTCCGACTCGGTATTGATATGCCGACGATCCTGCTGATACAGCTCCCGGCGCAAGGCCCGATCATTGGTGATATTACCGTTGTGAGCCAGTGAGATACCGTAGGGGCTGTTGACATAAAACGGCTGGGCCTCCGACGAGGAGCTTGAGCCTGCGGTTGGATAACGCACATGACCGATTCCCATGGCTCCGATCAGGTTACGCATGTGTTCATCCAGGAACACTTCCTTGACCAGCCCGTTACCCCGGCGCAGATAGAGCTTGCGACCATCGCTGGTGACAATGCCGGCAGCATCCTGCCCCCGGTGCTGAAGGACTGTCAATCCGTCATACAAAGCCTGATTGACAGGCTCCTGCCCCACTATCCCGATTATTCCACACATACCCAACCTGACCAGGAACCAAAACGGGCATTCTACCCCTGTCTGCAGCAAACAGCCACGGCAGCAATGCGATTCGAGACAGTGTGGAGACAGTACAAGAACAAGCAGGATCAGGCTGGCCAGCACGGAGCCAGCCTACAACGGCTCCCGCCCCAGATAACCGGACACATCAGCCGGAATTTGTGCCTTCAGACGGGCTGCCCCCTGTTCAAACCAGGGCATCAGCCGGGATTCCTTCCACCAGGATTGTGCGGGATAAGGCGTAAGATCAGCCAGAATCACCAGCAGTGTTACGATGAGAAAGGCGCGGATCAGGCCGAACAGGCCGCCCAGAAAATAATCCACGCCCCCCAGGCCGATTGAACTGACCGCTGAAGTCAGCAGGAAATTGACAATGGAGCCGATCACCAGCACACCAAAAAAGATGATGGCGGCTGACAGACCAAGCCGGGCCACCTCGCTCTGCAGATCAAATGGCAGCATCTGGGCCAGCGGCTTGAAATAATAGATGACAAAGGCAAATGCGGCTACCCAGGTTGCTAGGGAAATGGCTTCCCTGACAAACCCCCGGACCAGACCGATAATGAAAGAAAGCAGCACCAGTATCAGTATGCCGGCATCCAGCAGGGTAGCGGTCATTTGCATGCTTCAGGGCAACCCGGTTTCAGTTATTGCGCGTTACAAAACTGTTCTGCACATACTGGTTCCGGGTATAACGCGCCTTGAGGCGGTTCTGTACGGCAACAGCGGCGTTACGCTGTGGGTAACTGCCAATCCGCACCCGGTAAACGGTCTTGCCATTGACACTGGCCTTGACCACAAAAGTCGGATAACCATCTTCGGCAATGGACTTGCGCACGGTCTCCGCCTTGCTGGCACTGGAAGCAGCCAGCACCTGGATGGCGTAACCGGAACCACTGTCAGCTACGGCAGCGGCACTGTCTGCGGTGGACGCTGAAGCAGCGCTGCCGGAAGAAACACTGGTACTACCAGAAGAAGCACTGCTGGTGGATGAACGTGAAGAGGCTGCAGTCTGGGTCCGGGGAGCCGGAACCGGCTTTTCATTCACCAGCGTCGGATTGGTGGTCCTGCCGGATGACGACCCGGTGGAACCGGTATCCGCAACAATTTTTTCACTGGGTGCCAGCTGGGGCTCCTGCCGGGTGGCAGCCACTTGCTGCCCGGCTTCACTTTCCACCGCAGCTTCAGCCTTGGCAGCTTCCTCCACAACAGCGGCTTCGGCAGTCCGGGCAGCCTGGGCGACATCATCAGCCACCGCCTGCTCCACGGTTCCGGTACCATCCGTTTTGCCGGCATCCGCAGCAACAACCTCACTACCGCTGCCCATACTGCCGGTTCCGGCCTTGATTTCACCGTTTTCGACGATGACCCGCTGTTCGGTCTTGCTGCCGGAATCCCGGATCTGGAACCCGGTACTCTCATCGGTCCTGCCGGCCACCATACTGCCTTCATCCGTACCGGCTGCCGCCTTTCCCTCACCCCCGGCCACTGTGGCTGTACCGGCATCCGGTGCCTGCTGCTGGCTGTCAGCACCCATGGTGTAAGGTGCTTCCTGTGCCGTCGGCTCCTGCTGTGCGGCCTGACCGGTATCAGCAAGTTGCTGCGCAGCTGCGCCATCCACATTCTGGCCGTCCTGATTCACGCCTGGAAAACCGAGAATGGGCTCTGCAGTCTGGGTCTGCTGGGCGATAAGCTCCTGCTCCTGAACCGATCTGTTTTTGCCTTTCAGCAACCATGCCAACAACAATGCGGCAATCAAGACCAGTACGACTGCACCGATCATGCGTTTGGTAGTTGACTTATTATCCATTTTCCCGATACTCCTTTAGAAACATTAGCTTGTGAGGAACAAGCTCCAAAATCACTTAAGAAATGACCTCTAACATACTGGATACTACCAGAAAAGAGCCGAATACTACTAGTCTGTCATCGTGATTTAGTCGGGGATTCAAACCCGCCCAGGCATGTTTAAAATCCAGCCATGGCACGGCATGGTCAACCGACAACTGGAGCATGACCTCCCTCAGTTTTTCCAACGATGCCCCCCGCTTTTCCAGCAGGGGAAAATAATGCCACTCATCAACCAGTGGCAATAACGGACGCACAACCCCGACAATATCCTTGTCACCCAGCATGGAAAACAGCGCCAAGGTCCGCCCCCCGATTGTATGGCTTTTCAACCATTCCGCCAGCTTTTCTGCCGCATGGGGATTATGAGCCACATCAATCCAGATGTCCGGGGCATTGTGTATTTTTTGTAACCGCCCGGTCAGGCGGGCCTGCCCTATCCCCTGCACGACCGCCCTGTATCCCGGCATCGGCAAACGCTCACCCAGCTGAGACAGGGCAACCAGGCTGTGAGCCACATTCAGGCATTGGGCCGTACCCCCGATGGCAGGCCGGGGCATATCCCGCCAGTCGGTCACTTTGCCATCCTGCTCCAGCACCACTGAAAACGTCACGGCATCCGCTCCTGGCTCCACCCGGAAATCCCGTCCGTACTGCAATAACGGGGCAGGAAGCGTTGCCGCCACCCGAGCGATACTCAGGGGAGGATCGGGATCACCACAGACCATGGGCCGCCCTGCACGAGCGATACCGCCCTTCTCCCAGCCGATGACCTCCCGATCATCACCCAGCCAGTCCACATGATCAATCCCGATGGCGGTAATGACCGCCACATCGGCGTCCCAGAGGTTGGTGGCATCCAGTCGCCCCCCCAGCCCCACCTCCAGGACAATGGCTTCCACCGCATGCTGACGGAAAACCCGCATGGCCGCCAGGGTCCCGAACTCGAAATAGGTCAGGGATACCCCCTGCCGCACCGCTTCAATGGCCTCGAATGCCGCCACAATATCGGTATCCGTGACCGGCACCCCATCCACGGCAATGCGCTCGTTATAGCTCCGGATATGCGGTGAAGTATAGGCACCTACCCGATAGCCCGCCGCCTGCAGGATGGAGGCCAGCACGGTCACGGTTGAACCCTTGCCATTGGTGCCGGCCACCGTGATCAGTGGCACATGGATGGCAAGCAGCCCCATCCGCGCCGCCACCTCCCGGATACGCTCCAGTCCCAGATCAATGGCGGTCAGGTGCAGGGACTCCTGCCATGTCAGCCAGTCCTGTAGTGTTTTCACGTTTTCTCAACAGGCTCCGTCACGGTGGCGGCTGCCGGTGGCTCTTCCTGTGGCTGGTTTTCAGGCTCCGGCCCGGTCTCGGAAACCGGGATTACCGGACCGGGCCGGTGTGTCAGCAGGGACAGCAGGTTCACAATGGTCTCCCGCATCTGGTTGCGATGCACAATCAGATCGATTGCCCCCTTTTCCAGCAGAAATTCACTGCGCTGAAACCCGTCCGGCAGCTTCTCCCGCACGGTCTGCTCAATCACCCGCGGTCCGGCAAACCCGATCAGGGCCCTGGGCTCGGCAATCTGGATGTCACCCAGCATGGCAAAACTGGCGGAAACGCCCCCCATGGTCGGATCGGTGAGCACCGAAACAAACGGCACCCGCTGTGCCGACAAGCGCGTCAGAATGGCACTGGTCTTGGCCATCTGCATGAGCGAAAACAGGGCCTCCTGCATGCGTGCCCCACCACTGGCCGCAAAACATACATACGGAATACCCGCCTCCAGTGCCGCCATGGCACCCCGCACAAAACGCTCCCCGACCACCGACCCCATGGAGCCCCCCATAAACCGGAAATCAAAGGCGGCAGCCACCAGCGGCAGGCCATAGACCGTCCCTTTCATCACGATCAGGGCATCCTTCTCCCCGGTCTCCTTCTGGGCCGCTGCCAGACGATCGCGGTATTTTCTGGTATCACGGAACTTGAGCACATCGGTCGGCACCACATCCGCGCCGATTTCCTCACGCCCGTCCTCATCCAGAAAAATCTCCAGCCGCCGCCGTCCGTAAATACGCATATGGTGCTGGCATTTGGGACAGACTTCATTGTTGCGCTCCAGCTCGGAGCGATATAACACAGACTGACACACCGGGCACTGGTGCCACAAGCCTTCCGGAATCGACTTCTTCTGGGTGGTTTTTTCAGTGCGGATCCGTGACGGCAGCAGTTTCTCAAACCAGCTCATACGGGTGCATCCATGGCTGTGCGCATTTCAGCCAGCAAGGTACCAACCTGATCCAGAATCCGTTCGGACTCGGACGGATGGGCGGCAATCAGATTGATCAGGGCACTGCCCACGACCACCGCATCGGCCACCCGGCTCACACTGGCCGCCGCCCCGGCATTCTTGATACCGAAACCCACACCCAGCGGCAAATCAGTCAGCGTGCGGATATGGCGAACCCGGGCAGCAACAGCGGTACTGTCGATATTGCCGGCACCGGTGACACCCTTTAACGAAACATAGTAGAGATAACCGGAACCCACCTCGGCGATCTTGCGCATTCGGGCATCGGTGGTGGTCGGGGCCAGCAGGAAAATGAGGTCCAGCCCATGGGCACGGAAAACATCTGCGACCCCGTCACACTCCTCGGGTGGCAGGTCCACAATCAGCACCCCATCCACACCGGCAGCCTGAGCCCGGCGGGCAAAGGGTTCATATCCCATGATCTCGACCGGATTCAGGTAGCCCATCAGCACCACCGGAGTCTGCTGATCCTCCCTGCGGAACGCCGCCACCATGTCCAGCACGTCACCCAGACTGGTGCCATGCGCCAGCGCCCGCTCGCAGGCCAGCTGGATCACCGGCCCATCCGCCATGGGATCGGAAAACGGCACCCCCAGTTCAATCAGGCTGGCCCCGGCTGCGACCATGCGGTGCATCAGTGGCACGGTCAGCTCCCGGTTCGGATCACCGGCGGTGACATAGGGAATCAGGGCCTTGCCACCGGCAGCCTGCAGCTGCTCAAAACAGTGTTGGATACGGCTCATAGCACAATCCCTTCCAGTCCGGCGATGGTATTGATGTCCTTGTCGCCCCGCCCGGACAGGTTGACGATGATGATCCGGTCCTGTCCCATGGTCGGCGCCAGCTTTTTGGCATAAGCCAGTGCATGACTGCTTTCCAGGGCCGGAATAATGCCCTCGGTGCGGGTAATGGCATGGAAACCGTCCAATGCCTCCCGGTCATCCACCGCGACATAACAGGCCCGGCCAATGTCCTTGAGCCAGGCATGCTCGGGACCGACACCGGGGTAGTCCAGACCGGCAGAAACCGAGTGAGTTTCAATGATCTGGCCATTCTCATCCTCCATCAGGTAGGTGCGGTTGCCATGCAGCACCCCAGGACGTCCGGCTGTCAACGGCGCGGCGTGACGCCCGGTCGCAATCCCGTCCCCGCCTGCCTCCACGCCATACATGGCCACCCCCTCATCGGCCAGGAAGGGGTGAAACAGGCCGATGGCATTCGAGCCACCACCGACACAGGCCACCAGTGCATCCGGCAGCCGCCCTTCCGCCTCCAGAATCTGCGCCCGCGCCTCGCGCCCGATCACGGACTGGAAATCGCGCACCAGCATCGGATACGGATGCGGGCCGGCAACCGTGCCAATAATATAGAAGGTATTGTCCACATTCGTGACCCAGTCACGCATGGCTTCGTTCAGGGCATCCTTGAGGGTGCGCGAGCCGGAAGTCACCGGCACCACCTGCGCCCCCAGCAGTTTCATGCGATAGACATTCGGGGCCTGGCGCTGAATATCCTCGGCCCCCATGTACACCACGCATTCCAGCCCCAGCCGCGCCGCGATGGTGGCGGAAGCCACGCCATGCTGGCCGGCCCCGGTTTCGGCGATAATGCGGGTTTTTCCCATGTGCCGGGCCAGCAGGGCCTGACCGATGGTGTTGTTGACCTTGTGCGCTCCGGTATGGTTCAGGTCTTCACGCTTGAGGTAGATTCTGGCTCCGCCCAGCTGCTCCGACCAGCGCCGGGCATAGTACAGCGGACTGGGACGCCCGACATAATGCTTGAGGTCATGGTCAAACTCGGCCTGAAACGCCGGTTCCTGCTTCAGGTGCTGATAGGCATCCGTCAGCTGTTCCAGGGCATCCATCAGGGTCTCGGCGACAAAACGCCCCCCGTAACGCCCGAAATGCCCGCGGGCATCCGGGAAAGCCCCCCAATCCATTTCACTCGTCTTCACATTCAACGTTTCTGACCTCTCGCATAAAGGCTTCAATCCTGAGCCTGTCCTTGATGCCGGGACGTGCCTCCACGCCGCTGCTGACATCGACAGCATAAATCCGGGTCATCCGGATGGCCTGCGCCACATTTTCCGGTCGCAACCCGCCGGCCAGCACCAGTGGTCGGGGGAACCCCTGAGGTACCTGCGTCCAGTCAAGGGTTTTTCCGGTTCCACCCGCCTGCCCCGGTGCATGGCTGTCAATCAGAAAACCCCTGGCATCCACATGATGCTGTGCACAGGCCAGCAGTTCCGCCGGTACGGCATCCACCCCCTGCACACCGGCGGCCTTGATGTAGGGCAAACCAAAAGACGAACAGAAAGACGGGGGTTCCGAGCCGTGAAACTGCAGCAGGTCCAATGGTACCGCAGCCAGCACACTGCTGACAAAATCCCTGTCCACATTCATGAACAGGCCGGTACAGGTGACAAAAGGCGGTAGACTGCGGGCGATCATGGCGGCCTGCTCCGGCGTCACATAACGTGCACTTTTGGCATAAAACACCAGCCCGATGGCATCCACACCGGCAGCACAGGCAAAGGCCGCATCCTCCACCGATGTAATTCCGCAGACCTTGACCCGGCAACGGTGCATGCAAACTCCCACCAACAGCTATTCCGGAAAGCTACAGTACCACAGCGCAGGCAGGCGGGTGAATATCGGATTCAGACCGGGAAGTCATGCCTGCCAGGCCGCGCACCGCATTACCTTACAGCACCTCCCTGCACGCCCGGTAGAGGTCTTTCCAGTCACTGCGCTCTTTCACCACCGTTTCCAGGTACTCCTTCCACACCACACTGTCCTGCACCGGATCCTTCACGATCGCGCCGACCAGACCGGAAGCCAGATCACTGGCGGTCAGACGGCCATCACCGAAATGGGCGGCCAGTGCCATACCACTACCGACCACCGAGATTGCCTCAGCGGTACTGAGGGTACCGGAGGGCACCTTCAGTCTGGTCCTGCCATCCTGAGTCACACCACTACGCAACTCACGGAAAATCGCCACCACCCGACGGATTTCCGCCAGCGCCGGTTTTTCCGCCGGCAATTCCAGGGCCCGTCCCAGACTGGCCACACGGCGATCCACAATCCCGGCCTCCTCCTCCAGCGTTTCCGGAATCGGCAGAATCACGGTATTGAAACGGCGCTTCAGGGCGCTGGACAGCTCATTCACCCCCTTGTCCCGGTTATTGGCCGTGGCAATCAGATTGAAACCTTTCTGTGCCTGGCACTCGGTATTGAGCTCTGGAATCGGCAGGGTTTTTTCCGACAGAATCGTAATCAGCGTATCCTGCACATCCGCCGGAATCCGGGTCAGCTCCTCCACCCGCGCCACCAGGCCATTTTGCATCGCATGCATCACCGGACTGGCGATCAGGGCTTCCTGTGACGGCCCTCTGGCAATCAGCTGCGCATAGTTCCAGTTATAGCGCATGGCCTCTTCACCGGTACCCGCCGTCCCCTGCACAATCAGGGTGGAGCGCCCGGAAATGGCAGCCGCCAGGTGCTCGGACACCCACGACTTGGCAGTTCCCGGCAACCCGTACAACAGCAGGGCCCGGTCGGTCGCCAGTGTGGAAATGGCGATTTCCATCAGGCGGGCATTACCGATGTATTTAGGGCTGATCTCGGTACCGTCGTCAAGCGTCCCCCCCAGCAGATACGTGCGCACCGCCCAGGGCGACAACTGCCAGTTGGGGGGGCGGGCATGACTGTCCTGCGCACGCAGGGCCTCCAGCTCCTGTGCAAATTCCGTTTCAGCATGCTGGCGCAGGACGGCCTGGGCCGGTTTCTTGTTGTCACTCATGATGGATCCTTCGGGGGTATGGTTTCCAGGGCCGCAGACAGGTCGACCCGGAAACGCAGGGTAAAGAGGGTATCAGTCAGCAGCCGGTGGAACGGATGGTCTTCTGCCTGCAGGGGCTGCTGCAGCTGCTGTGTGAAATCATCCACACAGCCGGGGTCAAGGTACACACCAAGGTGGCGACAGGCAGCCTGCGCTGCATACACGTATTTCTGCTGGTGAGCCATGCGTGCCGGCAGCTGTGCCAGCACCTGCCGGGAAAATACCCGGCTCCACGGATGCGACAGCTGCGTCAGCACATCCAGCTGTTCCAGGCTGCCGGTATGCTGCAGGCGCGCCAGTGCCACCGCTTCAGCATCAGCCGGGCTGAGCACCTGCCACAGCGGGGAGTGATGCGAGTCGGCATGCCTCAGCCAGACCCCGGCCCAGGCACTGTCCGGGTAACGCAGCAAGGCCGCCTGCCACCCTTCCAGCAGTGCGGCTTTCCAGTCGTGTTTCTGTATCAGGGCCAACAACGCTGCCGGGTCAAGCTGCCAATGCTGCACCCAGTAAGCAGGGGGTACAAAAGACAGGGCCTGCTCCAGCCACCAGGCTTTCGCCCCTTTGCCCCGGGGTGGTTTTTCTTCGATGCCGTCACGCAGCCAGCCTTTCTCCCAGTGCTCCGGCAGCCTGACCTGCAACTGTTTTTTGCCACCCAGCCGGTTGAACAGACCGGCTCCGGCCTGTATCCCCAGCCAGCCATCGAGCAGCGCCTGCCTACGCTGACGGAACGCGGAACCCGGCAATGCACCCAGCAGCTCGGCAGCCAGCTGGCGCACCCCCTTGCTGCGGTCATCAAGACAGCTTTCCAGCCAGGGCTCATCATCCAGACTCAGGTTGACCCGCAGGGCCTGCAGCAAATCCTGCCGGACCGGGGCAGCCTCCTGTTTCCAGACGGCCTGCAACTGCTCACGGGCAACCGCAGCCGGCTGCTCACTGCGCAACTGGCGCAGATAATCACTGCGCTGTGCCGGGTTGCCGTCTTCCCACACCCGGCTGTCCGGTTCCATGCCATCGGGAGTCAGCACCAGCAGGTGCTGCCAGTCAGGATTCCGGGCCGCCAGCCAGTGTCCCCGCCGCCCGAGCACGGCACTGATGGCCGGACGGATGGCACGGTTCTGGCGCGCCTGCTCCATCAGGGCCGGCATGAGGCTTACCGGAATCCGCCAGCGGCGTGCCGCAACCAGTTCCAGCCAGCCATCCAGCAGCGGACGCAGATTGCTGTCCGCCAGCAGCCGGTGCAGGTGCATGACGGCAGCATCCGGAATCTGCACCAGATCGGGCCGGTCATCCGGGGGCGGCAGGGTGCCGGTAAAAACCGCCGGCAGGCTGCCCGCCGCCTGATATTGGACAGCCAGAGCCGCCACCCCCAGCAGTGCAGCTTCGCGCCCGCTGTCCGGGGGCAGCTGGCCACCGGGGCAGAGCTGTGCCAGATAAGCCTGCAGGGCCGCACTGGCCGGTGGCAGGGTCTGTGTGTGCTGTTCGGTCCCCAGCAGGGCGATCTTGAGCAGGGTCTGTTGCAGTGTCATGTCATCCCGCCTCGTCCAGCCGGCAGGTACCACAGACGGACAGGGCCTGACCATCCCATTCACCAAAGACGTTCAGTGCATGGCCACCGCTTTCACCCAGCAGCACCCACGCCTGCTCCGGGCTCATATTGAGCGGCACGGCATGCTGCGCAGCATCAACCAGCCACCACTGATCATCCTGAGGTACCGGGATGGCAGCAGCGACCGCAAACGGGAAATGCCCCAGCCAGGGGCAGCGGGCCAGCGCGTCTCCGTAGGCAGCAATGTTTTTCGCCAGTGAGACAAACGCCACTGCACCATCCCCCATTGCCGGGACCGGCTCCTCAGAACCAGGAGGCAAGGCCCGCAACGGTACTGCTGACGGATAGAAAATCACCTTGCCCACCAGCGTCCCGCCCGTACCGGGATACAGGGCCATGGGCTGATTCTGCACCGCGAAATCCAGCAGCAGGGCAAAACGCCGTGATGCCAGTCCATACAGCCAGGTGCGCTGGATGCGCATCTGTCCATCCTCCTCCTGCCGCTGCCCGAGCACCTGCCAGTGATCAGCAACCCCCTCCAGTGTCTGCAGCTCCTCCCGCGACTGGGTGAAGCCCACCTGCATCAGGATGTCGGCCTGCAGCTCGGGTGACAGAAGATCACGGCGTTGCCAGGCTTCCAGCAGCAGGTGCAGGCGGCCCAGCTCCGCCAGCTGCCTTTCCTGCCAGGCTCCCCCCTGATAGCGCAGGCGGGCGGCACTTTGCAGGCGGCGTGCCAGACCGGGGGCCTGCGCATCGACCAGGCGAGCGGCCATACGCTGCCACTGGGCATCATCCTGTTGTGCCAGTCCCTGACGGATCAGGTCAAACAGCCAGCGCTGCAGCTCAGCCACACCGGCACTGACCTTGTCCTCGCGGGCGGCATTGCGCTTCTGCTGGGCAGCGGCACGTTTTTTCAGGGTGGCCTCATCCACCGGCTCATTCCGGGCAGCAGCCTTTTCCAGCTGTTTCTGTGCCCGCTGGCCACGCTTGTCCAGCCACTCCTGCACCCATACCGGAGGCTCGCTTCCGGCCAGCGCCTCAGGGCTGGCTGCCAGCACCAGTGCCAGCCCCAGACCATGCTTGCAGGGAAACTTGCGGCTGGGGCAGGAACATCTGAAGGCAGGCTCCGCCAGCTCAATGGCAGCCTGATAAGGGTTTTTGCCGCTGCCCCTGATTTCACCCCAGATCACACCATCAGCCTGCCCCAGGGTCTGCCATTGGCGGGGCTGGCTGAGTTTCTCCCCGGCTTTGAGCGAAGCGGCATCAGGTGCCAGTGCAGCAACGTGTGCAGTTGTCCAGGTTGTCATGCATTATCGTGGTTTTATTAATGGAACGATGACGACTGCTACTCCGGAACACTCCCCATCAGCGAATAAAAATGAAGCTGGCCTGATGGTAGCCCTGTTGCAGGATACTTGCCAGCATTACACGGCAGAAACTGATGACTGGCAGATAGCAACGCCGAATCCGGCTGTGGGAGAGGAGAATAATGATACCCGCTGGTCAGGCCGCAGATGGAATGCCGGGTCTGCTGCCCAGCCTGCCTTGAAGAAACCCGCCACCATGGCCGAATCAGGCTGTTCCGATTCCATCCATCATGGCGGGATGTTTTTCATGAAGACCGCTTCAGTTCATGCCCCGTGCGCTCAGGCACGTTCGGTGGTTCCCTTGATGACATAATTGCCGGAACCCGTGCTGTTGTCCGCCTCGGTTGCTGTATTGCTGTTCAGCAGGGCCCGGTCACTGTTGTCACCCTGGTTCGTGACACCATTCAGGTCAAGGTCCGAATTCAGGTAGCCGGAAGCAACATACTCAAATGAACCATTGATATTACCCGGATCCTTGAGAATGTCGGACAGCAGGCTGTTGGCATCATTCCCCGGCCCGAAAGCGGTCACACTGTTATCACCGTTGGCATCACCCGCCCACAGGGCCGCCTGCCCATCGACAACGGTGAACGCCTCTGCGCTGATGGTGTCCGGATTGGTGAAATCAACCAGGGTGCCATCCGTGCCGCTCAGGCTGACCGCACTGGTAGTCGTCACATCCAGATGGTTGCGGTGCGCCAGTGTCACAAAATATTCGCCCGCCGGGACATCAAAATGCAGGTCGGTGGTATTGGTATCGGCCTTGGCCACATCGCCGTCACGCTGGATGATGGCAGCCTGACTGCTGATGACGGTATCCGGATTGTTGACATCGCGCAGCTCCACCAGCACCCAGTCTACCGGGGCATTATTCCCCGTGGTTGCCAGCGTGGTCGCCGAAAGGGTTTCGGTACCGTTGTAACCAAGGCTCTGATAGGGTTGGTCTTCAGGCAGCAGCGACTGCTCGCGCAAGGCATCCGTCATCAGCCCGGTATTGGCACGGTAAGCGCCCTGCAGCAAGCCTTTCACCTGCAAGGTGACGCCCTCATCGGTGGCCTGAACCGTACCACCTTCGGCAGGCCTGACACACTGACCACCACGCCCCCCCTCAGTCCGGGAGCCATGCGCATGATGGCCGCTCTCCAGCCTGCCGGAGCCGACATGGCCAAAATGACCACCTCCCCAGCGCTGTTGGGTCCGGCTGCCATCCTCACCGGCACAGCGTGCGCCCTGCCGGCCAGCACTTTCACTGCCACCAGCGGCTTTTTCATGACGGCTGCTGTCACAGCGACTGCTGGTGCCGTGCCGGGACCCGGTTTCCCCCTTCACGATGGAACCCAGCTGCTGCTTGATAATGTTCTGCAGGCATCTGCCCTCAGTACCACCCGAAGCATGTCGCTGCACCCTGGCATCAAAGGAGTGCCCGGCTTTTTGCTCCTGACTCTGTGTACGTGTTTTCGAACAGGCTGAATCGGTACGAACGGGTTGGGGCTGAACGCGGATAGTGGATGAGCTGGCACAAAATGTCATGGTTCTGATCCTTTTTTTGGGTATTGTGGCTGAATCGTGGTAAACCGAATTTTATAAAATAAATTTATCATAAATAAAAAAATAAAATTCCTTTCCCATGACTGAAGGGGGAAGTCTCTGGATTAATGGCAGGAACCCTTCCACCGCATCCCTGCGGTACAGACCCGGCGAAAATACTGCAAAACCTTCACCGGGATACTGATCAGTAACCGGTGATGCCGTAATCCTTCAACAGGCCGGAAGTGTCATCCGCCTGCAGAATCACATAATGGTGCTCTCCATTGGCGTCATGGAACACAAAGCGGCCATGACCGGCATAAGCCTTGCCACCCACCAGAAAAGGTGGCAGCGCTTTGCGGCTCTCAAAGGCGAGGTAATCATCACCATACAGCTGCAGTTCGGTATCTTCAGGACTCATCTCGCCATCCGGGGTGTACTGTGCTGCCGGAATGACCAATACCTTGCCGGCTGCCGCCGAATGATCCAGCGCCTGAATGGCAACCAGCTGGTCCAGGCGACCATTGTAGAGCATGTCCTGTGCCCGGATTTCAGAGGCCCGGAACACATTCCCGCAGCGGGTAAAGATGCGCAGTCCCTCCTCTGAGAACCACAGATTGCCACACACCGCATAATCGCCATGATAGGGTGAGTCATACAGATAGCCTGCAGGGCCGGCACTGATATCATAGGCCTCCAGGTCTGATGGCAACAGCCCGTTGTTGGCCCCGTAAATCCGCTGGCCATCCGGATGCAGTCTGGCTTTGGTTCCGGCAAAAATGCTCCAGCCGCTACCCCCGGATGCTGCACCGGTAGTCAGGTCTATACTGTAAATATCCGTCCACTGATTCGTGAGCGGAAACACATAGGCATAGCCATTGCCGCCAAGCACCACATCGACACTGTCGGTACTGACAGGCCAGGTATGTTCCAGTATCCCCTGCTCCAGATTGATCAGCGACACCCAGGCATCGTAGGCGACCGCAGCGGAAAGGCCATCCGGACTGACCGAAACACTGGTCGGCATCCGGGGCAGGTCAATGGCGGCTTCATCACCACTGACCGGGTCGCGCATGTACAGGCGGTTCGGGCTGCCAGCCACCATCACCAGCCGATCCAGGGTCCGACTGTATTCAGCATCCAGCACCCGGTAATCCAGCAGCGCAATATCCCGGCTGGCATGCAAAGTCACATTGGCCGTATCACTCAGACGACCATCACTGACAGTGACGGAAAACAGGTAATCCCCTTCCACATCCGGTGTAAAATCCGGTTGGGCCGCCGTTGTAGCGGTAAAACCGGCGCTGCTGTCTGCAGGCTTCGAGGCCAGCACCCACCGGAAAGACAGGGCATCACCATCCGCATCACTGCTCGCGCCGGCATCCAGACCGGCTGCCTGCCCGATACGGGCATGAACATCGGCAGCAATCGTTGCCAGCGGTTTATGGTTGACACCGGTATTGTTGCTTCCGCCATCACAGGCACCAAGAAACAGGGATAACACCAGAACAGCAATTATGCCGGAAGCCCGGAAGCCCGATAGTTTTGATGATGTCATGCGAAGCAGCCCTTTTTATTAAAAATTTTAATATGAAATAATATTTAGCAGGCTCTGAAATCATATTCAAATACCGCTGACTCAAGGTCAGTTCATGCCGGACGGACATGGAATGCAACAGACAAGCAGCCTTTTCCACCTCAGAACAGAAACCAGTAAAGCAGCAGCAGGGTCACGCCCCAAAACAGAACCGTGCGGCTGAACAGGCCCGAATGACGGCTTGAGCCAGCTCCCGAGTCAGCACCACCCGCACTTTGATCATAGGCGGCAATCACCGGCAATGCCGACTCGTAATCCTCATCAGCCACCAGCACCGTGGCAAAATCCATGGGTGCCAGTTCACCCACCCCGCCCTGCAGGTATTGCCCACCGACATGACCTTCAATGCCCTGGGCAGCCAGCATGCCGGCCACGATATGCGCCTCGGTCACATTGCCTGCCCGGTAAACGATCTTCATGGCCGACAGGCACCGGCTAAAGCACGGACAGGTCCGCCACGCGCAGGAACAGTGCCTGCAACCGGCTCAGCAGTGCCAGCCGGTTGTCGCGCAAGGCCGCATCATCCGCCATGACCATGACCTCATCAAAAAACCGGTCCACCGGCTCACGCAGTTCCGCCAGCGAGAACAGGGCCGTCTCATAGTCACCCGCAGCAAACAGCGGCATAACCCTGCTCTCCTGTGCGGCAATGGCTGCCGCCAGCGCCTGTTCTGCCGGCTCAACAAGCCGCCCGGCATGCAGGGTTTCCGGCAGTTCACCCGCCACCTTGCGCAGGATGTTGCTGATGCGCTTGTTGGCCGCAGCCAGGGCTTCCGCAGCACTCAGCTGCCGGAACTCGGCCACCGCCCTGACCCGGCGCCCGAAGTCCAGCGGACGGGTCGGCCTGACGGCTGCCACGGCATCCACCAGCTCCACACCGATGCCCTGCTCCTGATAATAGGCCCGCAGACGCTCCAGCACGTAATCCAGCGCGGCCTGCGTATCCGGCTTTTCACCCAGCTGTGCGGTCAGGCCATCAGCCGCCCGCTCAAGCAGCTGTGCCAGATCCAGCGGCAATTCCTGCTCAATCAGGATGCGCAGCACTCCCAGTGCCGCCCGCCGCAGCCCGAACGGGTCTTTGGTGCCAGTGGGCTTCTGGCCAATGGCGAAAATCCCGGCCAGCGTATCAATGCGCTCAGCCAGCGCCAACACCCGTCCGGTTTCAGACGCCGGCAGCTGGTCTCCCGCCTGTCGGGGCAGGTACTGCTCTTCCATGGCCTGCGCCACTTCATCCGCCTCACCGTCATGATGGGCATAATAACGCCCCATGATGCCCTGCAGATCGGTAAACTCGAACACCATGCTGGTGAGCAGGTCACACTTGCCCAGCTCGGCAGCACGCACCGCCGCCACCCGGTCATACCCGAGTTCAGCGGCAATTCCGTCTGCCAGCAGGGCCACCCGCTGCGACTTGTCATACAGGGTGCCCAGCTGCTGCTGGAACACCACGGTTTTGAGCCGGTCACGACGCGAAGCCAGCGTGTGCCTGCGATCCTGATTCCAGAAGAAGGCCGCATCGCTGAAACGCGGACGGATCACGCGCTCATTACCGGCACTGACCCTGGCCGGGTCCGTGCTTTCGATATTGCTGATGGTGATGAAAGCCGGCAGCAGGCGCCCGTCGGCAGCGGCAATGCCGAAATACTTCTGATCCCCCTGCATGGTATGGATCAGGGCCTCCTGCGGCACCTGCAGAAATTTTTCCTCAAAACGGCCCGCCACCGGCACCGGCCACTCCACCAGTGCCGCCACCTCATCCAGCAGGCTGTCCGGCATGATGGGCCGGCCCCCCAGTTCGGTTGCCAACTGCTCCACCCTGGTCCTGATCAGCTCACGACGGGCCTCAAAGCGGGCAATCACATACGCCTGCCCCAATTGCACCGCATAGTCAGCCGGTGATGCAATCGCCACCGGACCCGGTGCATGGAAACGGTGTCCGCGTGACTCCCGTCCCGATGAAATCCCCAGAATGCCGGCCTCAATCACCTCATGGTCAGCCAGCATCACGACCCAGTGGACCGGGCGCACAAACTCGGCCTCCCCATCCCCCCAGCGCATGCGCCTGGGGATCGGCAAGGCCGCCAGTGAACGTTCCACAATACCGGGGAACAGGGCGTGGGTGGCCTGTCCGGGCTGCTGCTGGCGGAATACCAGCCAGCCCCCCCTGTCGGTCTCCAGACGTGCCAGCGCACTGACACTCACCCCGCAGGAAGCCGCAAAGCCTTCAGCGGCTCTGGTCGGTTTGCCCTCCTTATCAAAAGCCGCCTGCAAGGCCGGCCCCCGGCGTTCAATGGTCTGGTCAGCCTGCTGTGCCGGTACATCCTGCACCCAGACCGCCAGCCGGCGCGGGGCCGCATAGGCATGCACCCCGCCGGGTTCCAGCCCGGCCTCGCGCAGTCCGGTTTCAATGCCCAGGGTAAAGGCTTCCGACAGGGTTTTCAGTGCCTTGGGCGGCAGCTCTTCAGTGCCGATTTCCACCAGTAAATCCATCATGATCCGGCCACCTCGTCATGCTGCCCGTTATGCTGTTGCAGCATCGGAAACCCGAGCTGTTCCCGTGTCGCGTAATAACCTTCCGCCACCGCCCGCGCCAGGGTCCGGACCCGCAGGATGAAACGCTGGCGCTCGGTCACGGAAATGGCCTTGCGTGCATCCAGCAGGTTGAAGGTGTGGGACGCCTTGAGCATCAGCTCATACGCCGGCAGCGGCAGGCCCCGTTCACTCATGCGCCGGCTTTCACGCTCGAAATAATCAAACTGGCGGAACAGCTCCTCCACATCGGCCTGCTCGAAATTGTAGGTGGACTGCTCGACCTCGTTCTGGTGGTAGACATCGCCATACGTGACCACGCCCTGCGGACCCCGTGTCCAGACCAGATCATAGACGCTTTCCACGCCCTGCATGTACATGGCCAGCCGTTCCAGACCATAGGTGATTTCCCCGCTGACCGGGCGGCAGTCGAGCCCGCCCACCTGCTGGAAGTAGGTGAACTGGGTCACTTCCATGCCATTGAGCCAGATTTCCCAGCCCAGCCCCCAGGCACCCAGGGTCGGCGATTCCCAGTTATCCTCGACAAAACGGATGTCATGCACCAGCGGATCGAAGCCCAGCGCCCTGAGCGAACCCAGGTACAGTTCCTGAAAATCCGGCGGGGACGGTTTGATCAACACCTGAAACTGGTAATAATGCTGCAGGCGGTTCGGATTTTCGCCATAACGGCCATCCGTGGGCCGGCGTGACGGCTGCACATAGGCAGCACGCCAGGGTTCCGGGCCGATGGAGCGCAGGAAGGTGGCAGTATGGAAAGTCCCCGCCCCCACTTCCATGTCGTAAGGCTGGATCAGCACGCAGCCCTGCGCAGCCCAGTAAGCCTGCAGTGCCTGAATCATGCCCTGAAAGGTGGATAAGTCGTAATTGGCCATCGTTGCTGTTTAAATTTTAAAGTAGCGAAGAAGGCGTGAGTATACTTGAGAACGGGCGGCTAATCAGCAGCCGTTTCAAGCGGGCAGACAGAGGGGAATGGCTGCTGGCGCATCGGCGCAGCCAGCGGCAATGGCAGTCGGCAGGTACAGGTGTTAAGCTGCATTTTTAATCTTCCTGGGTGTTGATGGCATGAGTGAGCCGGACGGGCCGCAGGCTTCCAGCCTGCTGGATTATTACCATTGTACGTTTTTTCTGCCGCTGTCGGGTTTCGGGGCCGGGCTGGAGCCGCATGAGGCATTGCGCCAGACCTACCCCCATGACCGGGGCCTGACCGGGGAGGACGCGCAGGCGTTTTACTATTTCACCCCGACCCTGCGTGACATTGTCTTTGACCGGGGGGATATTCCCCTGGCCGAAGACAGACAGCGGCTGAAAGGGGTGGCGGCTGTTGATGGGGACCGGCTGGTTCCGGTGCGGGAGTGGCGGCTGGATAAACAGGTGTCGCTGGCAGAGTGGCGGCTGGTGCTGGAACCATCACCTTCGCAGAAAAAAGGCATTCGGGAGACGCCGGAGAAAAAACCGCTGTTTCATCAGGAAGCCGTCTTCACCTCAGTGCGGCTGTACCGCTATTTCAACGGGATTTATCTGCTGGCATTCACCGTGAAGCCGAAAGCACTTGCCGACCTGGAAAAAGCAGAAAATATCAGCCTGTTTGGTGATTCGGAAGAAAGGCTGGTCCCCCGCTGCTGGGCGGATGTGGAACCGGATGATCCGCACCGGTTGTCGTATGCCGATCTGCAGCTGGAATCCTGGTTGCGCTTCACCCGTCTGGCACGGCAGCTGTACCCGAGCTTCACCGAGCAGGGAGAGGAAAACAAGATTGCACCCCTGAAGCTGGTCACACCCGAACAGACCATTACTGCGCTGGATGCGGTGGTCCCGCTGCAGTTGCCGCAGGTGGCGGCGCATCTGTCACCCATTATCGTGCATCTGGTACAGCAGTTTTTTGTCGAGCCGACAGAGGACAGGTTGAAACAGCAGCTCCGCCTGTTTGATGACCGCCTGTTTGTCAGTGTGGCTTACGGTCTGGCAGGAAAGCCGTATGATGACCTGCACAGAGTCAGGGCTTTGCTGGCAACTACAGACCGATTTGATGATACCTGGGCGGACATGGCGGGGTATGCCTATTCAAGGATGGCTGTCGAGCGTTACCTGCAAAACACCGAGTTTGATTTCTGGGCGGATATGGGCGGCCATTATATCTTCAATGACATGGTGAATGCCTATCTTTACAATGGCTGGTTTTTCCGGAATGTGATCGCCCCGAAGCACATTCCCTATATGTATGACCGCATGCTGCTGCAGGTTCTGTTCTATCAGGCATCGCTGCGGCATTATGATCATGCAATCACCCGAAATACCACCGCCCTGCTTGAAAAGCCCCATCCATCCCCGACCCATCCAGCCGCTACGAATGCCGGCATTTCGAAAATCCGGAAACAGCGGGCGGATTTCATCCGCTTCACCAATCAGTACTGGTTCCGGGAGGTCAGCAACCAGATGCAGGGGAAGATGATCTTCCGCCTGCAGTATCAGGGGCTGGGGATTGATGCGTATTATCAGCAGCTGGAGGGTGAGATTGTCCGCACCAATGAGTATCTGCAGGTGCTGCACGAAAACCGGCTGGCGGAGGAGGCTGGCAAAGCAGGCAAGCAGGCCAACAAACTCGCCGGAATTGCCGCTGCGCTGGCGTTGATCGCTGCCCTGCCGGTAGTGAATGAGGTATTCAAGAATGAGGGGCTGTGGGGCAAGCTGGCAAGCCGGGGGGCGGAGTACTTCGGGATTTCCCTGTTCAGTGCCCAGTCGCTCATGGCCGGGCTGTTGGTCGCTGTGCCCGGTTTGGTGGCATGGTTGTTCTGGCGTGGCAAAAACTAGCCACACTCGGCTATACTCCCCGCACGCCCCTGCAACCTGTTGTGGGATGCTGTTTTGGTTAGAAAACGGCAAATGATTGAAATAAAAGAACTTGATGAGCCTGTTGATCAAAATTTTACCTGTTGAAATGGAACAGGGAAAATTATTTAAGTATCAGTCGATTAGGTGATTTTTTGGATATTCTACTTTAAAAATCAGTCACCAATTCTTTTAAATCAATGGGTTGGCTTGTCAAGAGGAGCGCTTTTGCATGAAAATGGTACTGATTTTTCCAGACAGTCCGGAGGTTCACCCAATTGCCTTGCAAGTGATTGATTCCAAAGGCGGAAAAAGGGGTACGGTTGCAGGGGCGTGTTGCCGTTAAGGCAGTGAGACATGATCGGGCTTTTCCTGATCGTCCCCAGACCATGTTGCAGGGGCGTGTTGCCGTTAAGGCAGTGAGACTAGGCTGACAACCATTACGTCGCCCTGAAGAAGTTGCAGGGGCGTGTTGCCGTTAAGGCAGTGAGACTGTTACTGTCCCGTCCTTAGCCAGTTCCAGTGCGGTTGCAGGGGCGTGTTGCCGTTAAGGCAGTGAGACCTGTTTGAAAAGGGATTACGACAATAAGCTTATGTTGCAGGGGCGTGTTGCCGTTAAGGCAGTGAGACAGGGGCTGTTTCGGGCTGGCTGAATTTTCTTCTTTCCGCTATATTGCTGTCAGCTCTGCTGGTATTTGGTGATGCCGGCAACCCCGTTCTCTCAGTAAAAGGCGAAGCATGTCTGAATCACAGTGTTTTATTCTGGTGGAAGGCATCAACCTTTACGCCAATATCTACGACACCGATCAGCTCAGCGTCATTCGCGGCAGCAGTTTTTTATACAAAGATGCCATTGAAACCCTAAAAGACGCATTCAAAGGCCGGATGACATGCATCAGCAGCGGTGCTTCTTCCGGTCTGTTCCAGCCGCTGGCTGAACAACATGCAGGGCCGCTGGTATCAGCAATCGAAAAATTCCTGGCTGCTCCGGACTGTCAATACCGGCTCCTGACCTTTATGGTCGTGGAAGCTGAAGCCACCACGCTGCTGGAGGCCAAAGAAAAACTGTATGCCCGCCTGCGCCTGAAACAATTGCAGTCCCTGAGCCTGCAGCCGGACAGGAGTGCAGTGGAAGCTGGTGCGTTTAACAGCACTCCCTGCGGCCTGAGTGGCAACCGGATTGCAGCACACCATAAACGCAAGATTCAGGGCGATAAAGATAAAGTGCTTTCCGATTCGGTTTTCCAGCGCTGGGAATATGGGCGCGATGCCAAAAAGCATTACTATGCGGCGCTGTTGGATGATTCTGGTTTGAAAACCCAGCTGGAAAAGTCTGATTTTGCCAATGACATCGAAACGCTGTGCAAGGACGAGCGTCAGAAACTGAACCAAAAAATGGCGGTGGTGTATCTCGACGGCAATGACTTCAGCACACACCAGCGAAACTTTATTCAGTCTGGCAACACGGTACGGGAACAGATTGAGCGGCAACAGTGTTTCGACACTGCCATCCAGCAGCAGCGCAGGCAGTTTCTGACTGAAACCCTGCAATACCTGCTGCCAAAGCAACGGGGTGACGTCATCCGTCTGGAAACCCTGCTCTGGGGCGGCGATGAAATGCTGCTGGTGATGCCGGCCTGGGAGGGCTTCGATTTTCTGCAACGCTTTTTCGCTTTCGGCTGGCAGTTGCCGGACGGGGAAGGCGGCGCGGACAAACCGCTGACCCATGCCGCCGGAATTGTGTTCTGTCAGGCCAACACCCCGATCCGCATCATCCAGAAACTGGCGCGGGAGCTGGCGGAGGACATCAAGGAGCTGAAAAACGGACAGGGTGACCCGATTGGCCGCCAGCAGAACGGCTGGGATTATCTGGTGCTGGAATCGGTGGATTATCCGACCAATGAAAGCCTGTCCGGCTATTTTGCAGAGCGCTACGGCAAAACGCTGGCGGACAGCCGGCCCGGATGGCTGCCCGCCATTGACGGTTGGGACCGACAGCGTGGCGAGCTGGAAGCCTTGCTGACCGGGAAAGCCGTGACCCGTGGCCAGCTCCACCGGATCGTGCAGGCCATCAGGCGGTATCCCGATCCCGGCAAGGGTGAGGATGACAAAGCCTGTGTGGCGCATGCCTGGGTGGAGGTGATCACACTGGAGGGCGGCGTGCTGGCTGAAGCCCACCCGCAGGAACAGGCCGAGCGCCGCCTGTTCGAGGTCAGCGAAGGCCAGACATTCCTGAAAACCTTGCCGGACAGGGCCAGAGTCTGGTTTGGCGTGGAATCCTTTGACGATCCGAAACAACGCGCCTGGTTCTGGATTCACCTGCTGGAGCTGTGGGACTACCTGATTCCGTGCCAGCAACCGGATGGGAACGAGAAACCGCAGGAGGGGCAGTGATGGATACCCGCGCCTATCACCTGAAACTGACCTTCCGGGGTCCATTGCTGTCCCAGGCGTCCGGCACGCTGGCTTTCGGGGTGGACAGCGCCATGCTGCGCGACCGCGAAGGCCGACCGGTGCTGGGTGGCAGCCTGATCCGGGGCAACATCCGCGAAACCCTGACCCTGTTCGCCGTGCGCCTCAAGGACACGGATCCGAACCGCAGTGAAAAAATTCGCAGCAGTCTGAATCGGTGGTTCGGGCAGGCGTCCGGCAACACGGATGCACAAGACGGTTTCAAACCGTTTCCCGGCACGGTGCAGTTTGACCTATTCTGGCGTTTGCAGGGGGATTATGACCGGGCCCGGGACCAGCTTCGCACCCGCATTAAAATCGATGCGACGGGCCGGGTGGAGGAAGGTGCCTTGCAGGTGCTGGAAGACTGCTTCCCGCTGGGCAGTGAGCCGGTATTCTGTGGCCGGATTCGGGGTGATTTTAAAACGGAAGAGGAAACCGCCCTGTTTGAACGCCTGATGGAGATGGCGCTGGATTACATTCCGGCCATGGGCAGTTTCAAGGGTATCGGCTTCGGCAGGCTGCTGAAGGCCGAACTGGAAACTGCCGCGCAGCTGCCCTGTGAAACAGCCGCCGCCGGGCTTTCCGGTTTCACGGATCACCTGAGCGGACAGGAACACCGCTTCGGCTTTTCCTTTACCCTGGACCGGCCTTTCTGTCTCGGCAAACCGCGCATCCCGGACAGCAACCGCATCGTGTCGGATGACAGCATCCCCGGCAATGTGATCAAGGCGCTGCTGGCCCGGGCTTTGACACCCGGCATGCGAACGGAGAAGGACCAGCAGAAGCATTTGCAGAAATTGCAGTTCGACCGCTGGCAGGTGTCGCATTGCCTGCCCGGTGCAGCGGATGCGGGCCGCCGGCATGCGCTGATTCCGCTCAGTACCGCCAGAGTGAAAGCCGATACTTACCACGATGTAACCGACATGGACGTCATGGACGTCATGGTGGAGCAGTGGGGAGCTGCTCCGGTATTTCAGCCGGACTGGAAGGACAGGGATTTTGACTCCGTCAAGGAAAAGCTGAGCATTTCAGCAGCGTCGCCATCCCGCAAACTGCTGGTGCGTACCGGCATCCGGAGCGTCACCCGGACGGCGGAACAGGGGCAGTTGTTCAGTATGGAATGCGTGGAGCCGGACGGCTTTGTCTGGCGCGGTAATATTGACCTGTCGCGGGTGGCGGATGAACAGCGGGGTGCCACCCTGGAAGCCTTGAGAAAGATCATGCAGGAGGGCTTGTACGGTCTGGGCAAAACCAAGGCCGCCCTGATCAATATCACCTTGCACCCGCAACCGTTTCCGAATCACCGCGATACAGGGTCCAGTCCGCCATTTTGGCGGGCGGGTGAAACCGTGACCCTGACCCTGCTGACACCGGCGCGGCTGTTCCGGCTGGGCTGGGAGCGCCATCCTGAAGCAGCGCAGCAGACGGCGGCAGCGCTTTACCGGGATTACTGGCGGCAGGTTTCCGGTGGCGCACTGGAGCTGGTGAACTTTTTCGCCCAGCAGGAACGGCAGGGCGGCGCCTATCACTACCATCATTTTCAGCGTCGGCATTCACCCACAGAGGGAGGAAGGGAGTCGGTTTATATGCCAGAATGGCTGACGGTGGCGGGCAGCGTGTTTGTGCTGAAAATACGGGAGGATGCGGCGACGGCGCACGCAAAGCTGGAAGACTGGCTGACACGGGGTTTACCTGTGCCTGAAAATGCAGGCGATGAGCCGATACTTTGCTGGCAGGACTCGCCTTACCTGCCAGAACATGGTTATGGCGAGGTGACGTTGAACCGGGTCTGGCTGCCGGAAAATGACGGGAGCAATGACGATGAGTGAAACACAATACCGGCGCGTGGTCATTACGGGCCTGTTGACCCTGGAAAGCAATTTGCACATCGGGACTGGCGGGGCGATTGTTTATGAGGGCAGAAAGAACCCGGAAACCGGCAAACCCGAACAGCATGAGGCCAACACCATTGTGCTCGACAAGGACGGCGCACCTTACATCCCCGGCTCCAGCCTGCGCGGGCTGCTGGCCAGCCTGACACCTGCCGGTGCTGAAGCATGCCGGCGCTGGTTCGGTGATCCGCGCGGCAATGACGATGACCACGGGGCGATGGGGGCCTTGCGGATACATGACGCGCCGCTGGAGGGTGAGGCGGCTACCGACTTCATGAGCCGCACGGCGATTGAGCCGGTCACCGGTACGGCCAGACAGCACCAGCTGGCAACCCATGTCCGGGTGGGAGCTGGTGCGAAGTTCCGGGTCGAGATCGGTTTTGACACCCGGCCGGAAAGTTTTGAGGAAGGGGCGGGGGAAACTGCGCTGATCAGTGAGGCGGACATTGGCGCGCTGCTGGCGGTGCTGCAAAGCTTGAATGGCGAGCAGCTCGGAACCGGAAAAAGTGTGGGACAGGGGGTGCTGGGGTGGGAGCTGGGAAAGGTTTCCGGTTTAAGTGACGCCGGTTTTCAAAGCTGGCTGCTGGCGGCGCTGGATGCTGACTGCCCGGTCAGGCTGGAGGATCGCAATCACTGGTCAGACCTGTCGCACCTGCCTGGTACTGTACCAGAAACGACAAAAGCCGGCTGGATCGTGGAGGATTTCAAACTCACCGCCTTGTCCCCGATCCTGATCAATGATCCGCAGCGGGCGGAACAGCAAAGAAAAGTGGATGAAGCACAGGGAAGCAAGCCTTCGCCCGATCTCATGTTCATGCAGAACGGAAACGAGGCCATCATCCCCGGCTCCACGCTCAAAGGCTGGTTCCGTGCCCGTTGCCGAAAAATCATGCTGACCCTGAATCAAGGGGAGCGGGAAGCCACCGTGGACCGGATGCTGAATCAGTTGTTTGGCTCGAAAGACAGCGCGAGTCTGATCCGGTTCCGGGATGCAACCGTCACAGTTTCCAAAGATGACGAGCACCTCCAGACATTCAACGCCGTGGACCGGTTTACGGGTGGGGTCAAGGAGGGGGCGCTGTATACCGTGCAGGCATTGCGCCTGCCACCGGACCGGTTTTTCAAGAGCAAGGTGATGTACCGCCCGGAAAAGATCGAAGGCTGGATGCAGTTGCTGTTGTTGTTCGCCTGGAAGGACGCCGAACAGGGCGATCTGGTGTTGGGCTGGGGCAAGGCCAGGGGGTATGGGCGTTTGCGACTGGCGTCAGATAAGGGCGGCAGCAAGGCATGGATTGAAAAATGCCGTGACCGACTGGCGGCTTGGGAGCAGGATTTGCTGGCTGAGTTGGCGAAGGAGGTCAAGTGATGCCCGCGTATTTTTACAACCCGTATCAGTTTATTCCGGTCAAGGCATGCGCCAAAGAGAACCGGACACCCTTCAGTAAGATTGATGACCTGAAGCAGCCTGAGCATTGTGTTCGACATGATTTTTGGTACAAGAAGGGTTTATCGGGAAAAATAACCTGCACCCTGAAAACCCGCAGCCCCTTGATAGTAGGTGGTCAGCAAACAGCAAGCGACAAACACGGGAAGGAGCCCGGTATCGTAAAACCTTACTTTGACAAGGACAAGAAGCTGGCCATCCCCGGCAACAGCCTGCGCGGCATGGTCACCACTGTTGCGGAAACCATCAGTCATTCCAGCCTGCGGGTGCTGTATGACATGCAGGAAGGGTTTTATTCCACCCGCATGTTGACTGGCGAGGCTTTTGAAAACATAGGGTTACTACTGAAAAAAGAGAATGGTTGGTACATCTTTCCTTTAGAAAAAGAACCGTCGCTAGGAAAATATGATGACGAAGATGATCGACATTTTTTTGATGCTCATCAGTGCTTTCATCACCGCCACAACAACGAACGCCACATAGATGGAGTACTTTACATACGTGGTTGGCACAAGGATATGCCCAAAAAGCTGCGGGAAACCTATTTGCCCTGGGATGGCAAAATCGTTGAGAAAGACTTGCTGCCCGTCGATGAAGCCGTGGTGGCGCAACTGGAAAGCATGCTGCGTGAAAGCCGGGAGCACAAACGGAAGCAGGATCCGGATGATGATTTCCCCTGGCTGCCCAAGGGCTACGAGGCGCATGAGGGGCGTAGCTGGGACAAGGGCAAGTCGCTGGTGCTGGATGGCGATCTGATTTACTACAAAAGCAGCTTCCGGTTGAGGGAGCGCAAAACCGTTGTGACCCAACTGAGCTATTCCGCCATTGGCAGACGCGCCGTGGATGGTGCCTTGGCGGATGCCTTCGCGCGCGCTGCGGGTGATGATCGCTCAATCCTTCCCTGGGGTGCGCCGAAGCGTGATCACAGCCTGACGCCAGCAGAAGCCCTGTTCGGTGTGGTGGAAGACAAACCTGCTGATCAGGCGCGCAATCTGGCTTCAAGGGTCAGGTTTTCGGACGCCCGTCTGTTGAGTGACGCCAGCACGGCGTTGTTGCCTGAAAAGCTTTTGAAGGTGCTCAACTCCCCAAAGCCGCCTTCACCCACCCTGTACTTTTCCAATCCCAGACATCCGGGATACATCAGCAAGAGCGATCTGAATCTGAATGTTCATGAACCCAATGGCCGCAAGCGTTACCTGCCCCACCCGGACGCCATCGACCCGCAGGATGAGGAGCAGCGCAGATTTCATTTTGAGGCCAATACGGGCCGACAGGATTACAAGGCGCATTTGCACCTGAAAGGTCAGCCTGTGAGGACTGGCGCCGCGTTTGAGTTTGAAGTGTCATTTGAGAATCTGGCGCCGAAAGAACTTGAACTGCTGCACTGTTCCCTACAGCCGGTGGAAGGTTTCATACACCGTCTGGGGCTGGGTAAGCCATTGGGTTTGGGGCATGTGGAAATTGTGCAGGCTGACATCAGTGTGATTGACCGGCAACAGCGTTACACCATCGCCGATTTGCTTGCGGAAAAAGAGGCGTTCCAGCCATTTGATCCCTCTGGACTCTCGGGCTCCGCCAGCCTGATCGCACAGGAGACGCTGGAAACCCTGCTGACCCTGTCTAACCCGGCCAACATTCACCATCCGGTTTGCTACCCCTACAGTCAATTTGCAGGGCAGCGCGTTTACAACGAGTCTAAAGGATTTGAGTGGTTTGTTTGCAATGACCGGGCGGCGGCCTCGGGTGACTCGGATTATGAAGGTCAGCACTTGCGCAGACTGAACACCCGGAATGCGGACGGTGTTGAAGAGGTGGTTCCGACACTGGATGCGGATATTGACTGCCCCAAAAAAACGCAGGGTGGTGGAAACTGGGGACAGCACTGACCCATGCACACCTGGCTTGTCTGCTTCGACATCACCGATGACCGCAGCCGCCGCAGGGTCGGCGACCTGCTGGAGGCGTACGGCCTGCGGGTGCAGCGTTCGGTGTTCGAGATCAGCGTGAGGTCCATGCCGGAGCTGGAGGCGCTGCGCGGGCAGTTGCAGCGCTGGCTGGAACCGGGGGATGACCTGCGCTTTTACCACCTGTGCGCTCCCTGCCGGGCGGCGTCCATGAATGCCGGGGGTGACCGGGTGGCCGAATTTCCGCTGCTGGTGCTGGTCTGATGGCCGCCCCGACGCTGGATGCCGCGCTCGATACCCTGCTGCCGCTGCGCGGGGCGGTGGTGACACTGGCCTGCACGCAGGCAGCGCGCCTGAATTTCTTTCATCAGCCGGCGCTGACCGCCTTTCTGCGCTTTCTGGCCGGGTCGCCGGCGGATTACGAAACCCTGATCCGCATTGATGCACCGGAATCCGGGCGGGTGCGCTACCGCAAGGGCGATTATTACCGTTTCCTGCTCATCGGGCTGGCCGGGAGCGAGGCGCTGCTGGACCGGCTGCTGCAGCAACTGGCGCTGTTGCCGGGCAGCGCGCCGAAGCGGGGTGTGGAGCTGCCGTTCGGGGCCAACTGGCGGCTGGTGGCGGTGCAGGACATGTTTTCCGGCGAGCCGGCGCAGGCGCTGGAACAGTTGGGCACCTGTGAGCGCGAGACGCTGGAAGCCGAAGCGGCGCTGTGGGCGGAGTGCCGCCAGTTCGACTGGCAGTGGGTGTCACCGGCACGGGTGCTGAAGGACAAGGCGGAACGCGATAACGGGAGCCGGGACCGGGAGGCGAAATTCGTGCGCAACGCTGCCGACCTGACGGATGAACTGCTGCTGTTGCGGGTCTGGAATGCGGCGGCTTCGCTGTTGCGGGCGCGCGGGGTGGAGACGCAGCCGGTGCAGGCGACGCCGGTGACGCAGCGGACGGCGGCGCACCTGTTCTGGCTGGATGTGCAGTACCGTGACGCTGCCGGGCATGGCAAGGCGATGGGGGGCGTGAGCGGGCGGGTGCGGTTGGTGCTGCCGGAGCCGTTGCCGCCTGCCTGGTGGCGCTTGCTGGTGCTGGGGCAGTATCTGGGGGTGGGGCAGCGCACGGCGTTTGGCTGGGGGCGGTATGTGTTGCGTGACAGGGATGGGGCGCAAAGCCTCCGGCGGGTGTTCCCGGCCAGTTCGCTGCTGGTGCTGGCGCAGGAGGCGGATAATCTGGAGCGCGCCTGGCGGCATGTGCTGGCCGGTCGGGATGTGCCGGAAGAGCTGACCGACACGGAGTCGATGGTGACTGATGCTTTTGCCCCTGCTGCTGAAGTCGGGGAGCAGTCCGATGATGGCATGCCTGACCTGCAGGAACAATGCCCGGTCGGGCGTCTGCAGACCGGGCTGGAGCGCCTGTTGTGGGGACAGTATGCGTTCCCGGCCTTGCGCGGTTACCTGATTCCGAAGGCGGATGGCGGGGTGCGTCCGCTGGCGATTCCACCGCTGTTCGACCGCATCCTGCAACGCGCCCTGCAGCAGGTGCTGACCGAGTCGCTGGAGCCGCTGATGGCGGAGCACAGCCACGGTTATCGCAGCGGGCGTTCACGCATCACCGCCAGTCAGGCGGTGCAGTCGGCCTGGCGTGCGGGGTTCCGCTGGGTGTACGAGGGCGATGTGCGTGATTTTTTTGACAGTGTGGACCGGGAGCGGCTGGAAGAGCGGCTGCGGGCGATTTTTCACAATGATCCGGCAGTGGATGCGCTGCTGGGCTGGATGCAGGCGCCGGTGGGGTTCCGGGGCGAGTCTATCGAACGTCCGCTGGGCCTGCCACAGGGTTCGCCCTTGAGCCCGGTGCTGGCCAACCTGATGCTGGATGATTTCGACAGCGACATGGCGGCGGCGGGGTTCCGCATGATCCGTTATGCGGATGATTTTGTGGTGTTGTGCAAAAGCCCGGAAGATGCGGCGGCGGCGCGGGAACGGGCGCGGGCTTCGTTACAGGAGCACGGGCTGGATCTGCACCCGGACAAGAGTCATGTCACGGCGATGGAGGACGGCTTCCGTTATCTGGGCTACCTGTTCGTGAATGACCTGGCGCTGGATGTGGGCGGCCAGACCGGGAAGCCACCGGGGGACGGGAAACCGCCGCCGCAGTCCTGGCTGGCGAAACTGGGCGAGCGGGAGGCGCAGCAGGCGCAGAATGCGCGTTCGCTGGCGGGGCTGGTGGAGCGCATCGCCCGGCAGGAGCGGGTGCAGATCGGCGAGCGCGAGCGCAGTGGCTCATTTGTCACCGTCAGCGGCGATCCGGCGGTGCTGTCGACGCTGGGCGGGCAGTTGCAGGTGTATCGCCGCGATGAATGCGTGCTGCGCCTGCCCTGGAACAGCATCGAGAGCGTGTTGCTGCTGGGGAATCACCAGCTCACCACACAGGCAATGCATCAGGCGCTGGAGCGTGATATTCCGGTGCATCTGGCGACGGCGTTCGGCAATTACCGGGGCTGCCTGACGCACAATCGCCTGAGTCAGCATCAGGCGACCTGGATGCAGCAGATTCTGGCGTTTCAGGAGGCGGACAAGGCGCTGTATTGTGCGAAGGAAGTTGTCGCTGCACGGTTGCGGCACATGAAGGAGGTGCTGCGCCAGCGCCAGTTGGCCGGGAACCTGCCGGTGCTGGATCAGGCGATCCGGGTGCTGGGGCGGGCGGATTCACTGGCGGAACTGCTGGGGCATGAGGGAAGTGCCACGCGTGAGTATTACGCAAAGCTGGCGGAGATACTGCCGCCGGATTTCAATTTCAGCGGGCGCAACCGCAGGCCGCCGCGTGATCCGTTCAATGTGATGCTGTCGCTGGGGTATACGCAGTTGTATGCGCTGGTGGAAAGTGTGCTGCATGCGAAGGGCCTGCTGCCGTGGCAGGGTTTTTATCATCAGCCGCACGGGCGGCACGCGGCGCTGGCTTCGGACCTGATGGAGCCATTCCGGCATTTTGTGGAGCGCAGCGCGCTGCGCATGGTGCTGCGCCGGGAGATCGTCGCCGCCGATTTTGTGCAGACGGCAGAGGGCCGGTGTGAAATGAGCAAACCGGCAGTGCGCAAATACATTGCGCTGTTGCTCCAGGGCTGGGAGGTGAAGGTGACGGCGCGCGGGCAGGCGGAGCCGAAAAGCTGGCTGGAGCACATGCAGGATCAGGCACAGTCGCTGAAGGATTTTGTGCGCCGGGGTGAGCCTTTTCATGCCTTCCGGCTGCGTTAATGCGCTATAATGGCGCTTCCGCCCCTGCGGATTGGATGGGATGCTGATTTGGTTGAAAAACAGCACATGATTGCTTATCAAGGATTTGGTGAACCTGTTGAATAAGTTTTTATCAGTCGAAAAATGGATTGAAAAACTGCTGGTTTGTCAGCCGCTTAGGCTTTTTTTCAGACAAACGACTTTAACAATCACTCACCAAACCTTCGGAATCAATCACTTATGCTCTGTTAACTGCCCCAATTGCGCAAGATTTGCACTGATTGTTCGGTCATGTCTTAAGGTTCTCCAAATTGCCTTGCAAGTGTCTAATTTAAAAGGCTGTGTTGGGGGTGCTGTCGCAGGGGCGGGTCGCCGTTGAGGCGGTGAGA
>JAGRJD010000049.1:57655-57962 GCA_020442915.1 Thiothrix sp.
GTCGCCGTTGAGGCGGTGAGACAATTTAACGAAGTTTCTATTTTATCAGAGTTGGTTATGTCGCAGGGGCGGGTCGCCGTTGAGGCGGTGAGACGTATTCCCAATAGTCCTGTCTTTTAGATATCACTTTGTCGCAGGGGCGGGTCGCCGTTGAGGCGGTGAGACAAGTTCATAGGTATACCTTTATGAAATATTTTTTGTCGCAGGGGCGGGTCGCCGTTGAGGCGGTGAGACGTAATGTTATTGTGAGCAGTGTTGCACTCGGTTATCGTCGCAGGGGCGGGTCGCCGTTGAGGCGGTGAGACTT
>JAGRJD010000050.1 GCA_020442915.1 Thiothrix sp.
TTTTTTGCGGGCTGGTATTGTCTGTCTTTCAAATGTTTTTTTACTGGCAATGACAATGAGCAACTGTTGTGGCGATATGTCTGTTATCACAAGACCTTTTGGTGGGGCCTGTATCCTGCCCATTGCGCCCTTCCGGCCGGGAGAGGCACTCACCAAGGGGCGCTGGCGCTGTTACAACGGCGGTATGTATGTGTCCTGCAAGGATTTTGACGGATCGATTCCCTATCCTGACTCCTGTTTCTTTCGTGGGCCCATCTCGTTGGAAACCATCCTGAATGCCGCTTATGACCCCTGTGACGAATCATCCTGTGGAACAACTCCCCCCGCAGACAACGGCTGCTGTGGGTGTACTGAATTCTCAAGTTTTGGAACTATCGGAGGCTAACTCATGGCTCAGAAACTGGTCGTTTATGACGACACCACCCAGACCTGTGGTCATGCCACACTGACTCCTTATCCGGCGGTTGTGGCAGGTACCAACACCACCGTTACCTCCAGTACCGGATCAGACGGAAAGGTCACTTATACCATTAATGCGGCAGGCGGCGGGACGGCTGACGGCAATGACGTTTCCACCATGACCGCTGCGGTCACAAGCGGCCATATTATTGGTACTCACACGGCAGGCGGCGTTACCACTACCTTGCGTGAGACAGTAACGACACTGACCCGTAGTGGCGCATCCATCACATTGACCAATGAAGCAGGCACGGCGCAGACAGTAACGCTGTGCTCATTGATCGGCGCTCTCAGTAGCGTTGGCAGCATCGGAGGCTAACTCATGGCTAAAAAACTGGTCGTTTATGACGACACCACCCAGACCTGTGGTCATGCCACATTGGCCCCTTATCCGGCGGTTGTGGCAGGTACCAACACCACCGTTACCTCCAGTACCGGATCAGACGGAAAGGTCACTTATACCGTTAATGCGGCAGGCGGCGGTGGGGCGACACACACCCCCTGTGACCAGGCATGGCAACAGACCAAGCTGGCAGGGCCACAGCCCAACGTCGGGCAAAAGCAGTATCTGTTTAACCCTACGACCGTCACACAGCTAGCTGATCTCTATGACGCAGAGACAGGGGATGTTGTTAAAAGCAAGTTGGTGGATACCTTGTGCTGGACGCGGGCAGAACTTCAATCCTACGGCATGCGGGCAACGGACAACAGCGTTCGGTTTAAAACCTATGCGATGGTACGGGCCAACCTCCAGGACCTCACGAGTACCTTGCCTATCGATTTCATGACGCGCATGGAGTTATGGATCGAAGATGGAACGGCTGCGTTGGATTCGATTTACGCGTCAGACACGACAACACCGACAACCGGCACCGAACCCGCTACTTACCTGAAAGACTCCATTAGTGAGTATCATACCGTCACCCTGCCCGCCGGAAGGGGTATCTGTATGAAGGTGTATGCCCGTGTCGTGAAGGGTTCCAGTACTCAATTAAGTGGCACCGAATCAATGACCTTGCAAAATGTCAGATTTAGTGCCGCGATGGAGCTGCTGGAGTTTTTCCGTGCAGATACCGGCGTACCGATCATCGATGGGTGTCTCTGAAGCGCTGGCTACTGAATCAGGTAAGGAGTTCGTGCGTGATGATGGCACCGGGAATGCCTGGTAATCAGCGCAGCCGCAACGCCTGCAATGATGTTCCTAGCGTAACGCTATCCACCATCCCGCATCCGGTTATCTCGATGCGGGAATCTTCGGTCCGGCGGCAATCGGTCAGCCGGAACGGCTCACAATCTGTCCTGACCTCTTCATCCACCAGTACCGGCTCCCGACAATCCCCATCGTAATACCGGAACGTCACCTCTGAGCCGGGGCGCATGTGTACCTCGGCGGCGGTATAAGTGGCACTGCCGTTCTTGTCCTCAATCGCCGGACGGTAGAAGAACGGGCAGCACTCGCCAGCAGCTTCCGGCTGTACTTCGGGGTCCTTGTGATTACCCACCGGCATGGCTTCCCAGTCCCAGCGGTACACCACCCCATCCTTGGCCCAGTACAGCGCATCCCCGGAATACATGGCATCCGCCCCGACAATGCGGCCACCCAGCTCCAGCCCGATCAGGTTGGTATTGCCATTGTCGGCAAACACCCCGTCCCCGAACTCGAACAGGAACGCATCCACGGATGAAGCCATCACATACGCCTCATCATGTACCGCGCCGACGATAGACGCCGGATCGAGCCGCCGCCACTGGTCACGATTAAACCACGGACTGGATATGACCTGTGCCTGCCCGCCACTGAGCAGCACCAGCCCGGAATCAGAGGCATACACCACGCCCTGATACCCGGACGACACGCTGGTGAGGCTTGCCATCGGCAGGTGTTTGGGAATCAGGTTACGCTGGAGTTGCGGACCGGCATCCGACAATCCCAGCCGGTAATGCACCGGCAGGTGATCAGTCAACACATAGAGATCATCCTTGTGCACAGATAGCGCCAGTGGCTTACCCCATTCGGCCCGGATCATGCGCCGCCGGTTGCGACTCCAGGTCATCGGATCACCGGGTAGCGTATACCAAAGCTCGTTACCAGACAGGCCAACCATAACCCCGGATTCGGTGATATGCAGGTGATGCAGGTCATCCGGCGGACAACCGTGTTCGTGCAGCAGTGGCGTGGCCGGTTCGCAGTCGCGGAACTCGTCCCTGAATGGTGAAGCAGACGATTCGCCGACCCGCATCCAGGCATTATTGGCTGGCGTGTCCAGTGCGCCAGTTTTGATGCCGGATTCGGCCCGGTAAATGCGATAGCCTGCCGCGCACCCGTGCGGGTTGCTCAG
>JAGRJD010000051.1 GCA_020442915.1 Thiothrix sp.
GGCAGCGGGAACCCACGGCATCGGCAGGCATGGCGTTGTAGGCGCGTTGCAGGGTGGCTTGTGCTTCGGCTGCGATGGCAACACAGGCGGTACGGGCATAGTGCTGGTCGGGGGCAGTGTCCGGGTAGTCCTTGGCGTACTGGAGCAGCCTGATTTCATTGGCGCGAAAGTCGTCCGCCTTCTGGCAATACTCGTCACCAATGGCGGTGTACTTGTCCGCCAGATCCATCAGGTTCTCGGTGTCCTCCTTCCACTTGTCAAAAAAGTAGAAGGCGGCGAACAGGCTTAATGCGGTGGACAGGGTTTCAATCCCGATGGTCCATGGTCCGAGCGGAATGGATGATGAGGATGAGCAGGCCATGGTTTACGCTCCATCCAGTGCAGTGGCCAACCCGGTCAGCCCGCGTCCGAAGGTGGCCAGCCCCGAGTTCATGCCGCTGGCTGACATGGCGACCAGGGTATTGGTGATGTTCAGGGCCACACCCATGGCCTGGCGTCCGGCGGCCCCCAGATTCTTGCCCGCGTTGCTTCCGGCCAGCCCCATGCCCTGTAATTTCAGCTCCCGTCTGGCGGCGGCACGTTGTTCCTCGTTGCGCATCAACTGCGTTGCGGTACCGGTCAGTGCGAGTGCGTATTCCGCCTGTAATGCGGTATTGCAGGCATCCGCGCAATCATCACAGGCATCATCCAGCCGGGTAGCGTAGGCGGTCGCACCGGCCAGGATGTGGCGGGTATTCGTGCCGGTCAGCGGGTCGGCGTATTCCGGCACAATTTCAGGCAGGCTTTCGGCGTAGGCAAAGGCTTCCAGCGTGTGCGGGTAGATGTGGTCGCGCCAGTGCTCATGCTCTTTCAGTGCGCACTGGTAGATTTTGTCGTTCAGCTCCTTGCGCTTCTTTACTACGTCGCTATAAACGCCGTGATAGGCAATGATCTGTGCCACACCGGCAATAGCCAGTAATGCGGACGATACCCATGATTGGTTGCGCCGCTCGTTCTCGCATTCGTAATATTCAGTAAATTCAGGATTATCAATGGTGATGCTATTCGGCAGCGGCATTCAGATACTCCTGTGCTACACCCTGCATCAGCTGGCGGAACTGGTGCTCGAATGCTTTCCAGCTTTTCAGTCCGTCACGCTGGACCAGCGATACAACCAGCCCGATGAAGCTGTAATTGCTGGCCACGTTGAGCGCGTAAACCATGTCTTGCTGGTCTTTCCCGCAGCGGGTCATCAGGTGCTGGGTCACGATGTCACGCTGCACCATGGGCAGGATTGCAGCCCCGAACTGTCCCCAGAACAGGTTACCCTGGAACCCGGCCAGCGGGGTTTCAAAGGCCAGTTCCACCGCATCCAGCCCGATAGCTGGCACTGGGCGTAACTGATTTCCCATGCTGTTGGCTAGTGCATTGAGGTAGGTGTACCAGCGTAGTACGACCTCGTAGGCGTCCAGATGCAGCCCTTCGCCCGTAGTCAGGTAATCGCGGATCAGTTTGTCGAGCGGATCAGCGGCTTTGGGTGCGTTCGGGATATTGGGCGGCATGCTACAGCCTCATGAGAAAGCCAAGGACCGCGCCCAGCGACAGGCCCCGGTAGAATGAGCAACAGACGCATTCAACGCCGCGCAGCAGGAAAGCGTTGAACTTTGCCCAGTAACGCACGATGGGCGTGTCCAGCGATTCCCCCCGGCAGGGGTTCAGGCGATCAGGCAACCACAAGGCACGGCACCCCGCAAAACAGGATCAGGGCGACGGTGCGACCGTCTTCGGTGCGCGAGAATCCCAGCAGGGCGCATCCGGTTTTTTTTCCGGTGCAGACAGCGTGAGGCATGGCAGGCTCCTTTGATGATGGGTGGAGCCTGCATTTTACTGAGCGGCTGAAATGCAAAACGCTGGACACGGTTTGTGGACGTTTTCTTTGCTTGTTGCCTTTGCCCATCTGTCCACAAAAGCCCGCGCAAAGGGCCATTTTTTTGCGGGCTGGTAGGTTCAGGTTTTCACTATGATTTTGTGCACGGAGAACCGGACAAATGGCCGATAACTGCTGTGGCAACGCCACGATCATCAACAAACCCGGAAGTGGTAACTGCATCCTGCCGATTCCATCATTCAAAGCCGGTGAGGCACTGGCTGCCGGCAGCTGGCGCTGCTACAACGGCGGCATGTATGTCACCTGCAGGGATTTCGATGGCGCGTTGGGTTATCCGGACAGTGCCTACTTCCGGGGGCCGGTGGTACTGGAAGAAATCCTCAACGGAGCGTTGCCAACCTGCGAAACCGAAAAATACTGCCTGTGTCCGCCCACCTGGACGGATTGCGACGAGAGCGGCGACCGCTGCATTCCGGTGTTCGGATTGAATGAATGTGCGTGGGATTATGATCCTGATGCCGAAGATTACCGACTGTATACCTCGCTGAAGGCGGACAACCATGACCGGCCTCATACCGGCAGCATGAAAGCGACGCCAACGTGGGACGGCGGGTTTACGATTTGTGAATACCTGAACCGTCCGGTCAGCAAAAACCTGAATGGCGAACTGGCCTATCCGGGTGATCCGGCGACCCGCCTGTGTCAGTTGGGATGCGATGAAGTCAAGGCTGATGCGCCATTGGTCATTGAGGATGCCGCAGTAGGCGGGAAAAAGGTCAAACTGTGGAAACTTCTCTACGCTAAGGGTCTTACCGTTGTTGATGAAAAACTGCAGGCAGCTATTGATACAGCGAAAGGACTGTATTTTGCAGGCAATGCAATCGCGGTAAAACTGGGCGATTACCTGCGGTTTGACGGCAACGGTGCAATCACGCTGCAGCCGTGTCCACCGCCGGATTGGCCCAGCGTCTGGCTGCCGGAGGAGTCTGCTGATGGCCGGTTGATCTGGTCTGAGACAAAGGTAGCTGCTGATGCCGATGTGACGGGCAGTGTATTTCAGGGCGGTGCTGAAGCGGCCAGTCAAACCTGGACAGATGCACAACTCAAGGGTCTGGGGAAAAACGCTTGCCATACTACCGTATGGGTACGGACTGACGGTAACGTTGTCAACAACAACGTCCGTTCAGGGACTATTGCTGCAGGATTTTCTGACAATAATATCGGGTTCTTGTTATCTGGAACAAACCCAGACCAGGTGAAGGTATATACCTCTGATGTTCGTACCGGGAGAGGCAATGATGACTATGATAGCAATGGCTTCAAAACACTTTGGCCAGTTCAGGTAAAGAATGGAGATGACTTGAGTGTTGTCATTACCCAGAAGTTCGTAAGCTCTCCGGGGATTGAAAACGTCAATTACACATCAAAGGTTGCTATTGTCGGGTTTTCCATCTAACGCAACCGCAACGCCTGCAGCGACGTTCCGAGCGTAACGCTATCCACAATCCCGCATCCGCTTAGCTCGATGCGGGAGTCTTCGGTTCTTCGGCAATCAGTCAGCCGGAACGGCTCACAATCCGTCCTGACCTCCTCATCCACCAGTACCGGCTCGCGGCAATCCACATCATAATACCGGAACGTCACCTCTGAACCGGGGCGCATGTGCACCTCTGCCGCTGTATACGTGGCGCTGCCGTTCTTGTCCTCAATCGCCGGACGGTAGAAAAATGGGCAGCATTCGCCCTGATCCTCTGGCTGTACTTCGGGGTCTTTGTGATTACCCACCGGCATAGCTTCCCAGTCCCAGCGATAAACCACGCCACCCTTGGCCCAGTACAGCGCGTCATCCGAGTACATGGCATCCGCGCCAACAATACGCCCACCCAGATCCAGCCCGATCAGGTTGGTATTGCCATTGTCGGCAAACACCCCGTCCCCGAACTCGAACAGGAACGCATCCACGGATGAAGCCATCACATACGCCTCATCATGTACCGCGCCGACGATGGATGCCGGATCGAGCCGTCGCCACTGGTCACGATTAAACCACGGACTGGATATGACCTGTGCCTGTCCGCCGTTGAGCATCACCAGCCCGGAATCGGACGCATACACCACCCCCTGATACCCTGATGACAGGCTTGTGAGGCTTGCAATCGGCAGGTGTTTGGGAATCAGGTTGCGCTGAAGTTGCGGACCGGCATCCGAGAGCGCCAGCCGGTAATGTACCGGCATGTGATCAGTCAGCACATACACATCGTCCTTATGCACGGATAGCGCCAGTGGCTTGCCCCATTCGGCGCGAATCATGCGCCTACGGTTGCGGCTCCACGTCATCGGATCACCGGGCAGCGTGTACCAAAGCTCAGCCCCGGACAGGCCGACCATGACCCCGGACTCGGTGATATGCAGGTGGTGCAGGTCATCCGGCGGGCAGCCGTGTTCATGCAGTAATGGGGTGGCCGGTTCGCAGTCGCGGAACTCGTCCACGAATTGCGAGGCCGACGACTCACCCACCAGCATCCAGGCATTATTGGCGGGCGTATCCAGTGCGCCGGTCTTGATGCCGGATTCAGCCCGGTAAATGCGATAGCCTGCCGCGCACCCATGCGGGTTATTCAGGCCGGATACCGTGACCGGCTCGCCCTCGCAGACGGGGATCATGCCGGTCGGTGGCGACAGGGCGCTTTCAAATACACGGCCACCGACCTGCACAAGGCGCGTATGGGCATAGGACACGTAAATGGCCTTGTCCGTTGTGCAAGGGGTGTAGGCCAGATCAGGGGCCTTGTCAGGACAAGGTATGCACCACCGGCAGCTTTCACCCGCACAGAGGCCGGATTCAGTCGCCATCTGTGGCATGCCATCACCCGTCCAGAATACCAGCCCGCAATCGCGCGCCAGATGCACGCGCTCCGGCCAGGTCAGGCACTCGCAGCCCGGCAGTGGCGTAATGGTTTGTACCGTGGCACCGGTTTCACAGTGCACGGTCGGACAGGGGAAGTTGCGGAGGGTACCGTCCCACAGCTTGGCATCGGTCACGGCATCGGCGTAGGTGGCATCCAGCAGGCGTGAATGCCGTTTGGGGGCCACTCCTTTGAAATTGCGCAGGTCTAACCGGTACATTCCGGGCAAACCTCGCAATCGGGTATCTCGATGCAGTCCTCATCCGCCAGTAACGTAACACCGCCGCCCTGATGCCGCGCCAGCACGCGGTAGGTGCGTTGCAGGATTTTGCCGTCACAGGTATTGCACTTGACCTGGCATTGTTCCTGCTCCAGCCCGATCAGGTTGTCGCCACAGACAGGGGCCGCATCAAAGCACAGGTTCTGGCCGGTCCAGAACTTCACCCGGCACAGCTCCGCACATCCGACACTCAACAGGCCGTCGTAATACCCGCGCTCGATCACGGCTCCTTCCAGCCGTACCGTGATCGTTGGCCAGTCCTCGGCCAGCTGCAGGCCGTCAATCGCCGCGCTGTTGCAGCCGTCCCGCTCCAGCGTGAACACCAAATCACCCGGAGGACGAATGGCCGGGCAGCCAGGAATCAGGTTTTTTACCTGTAGCTGGATGGCGGCGGTGTTGGGCGGTAGGTGGATCACCGGATCAACTCCAGAATAAATTACGTGTTTTCGGTGACAACCGCTTGCGCCGTGTCACCCCGTTGTTTGCGGCCTGCATGCGACCTTTGGCGGACCAGTGCGCGGCCTCCTGTTCATACTTGCCGAAATAGGCTTTATCGCCCCAGTCCATATCATCCATGGAGTACAGGTGCTTGAGCGTGTAAGCGCGTACCGCACGCCGCCATTGCTGGTCCTGCAATATCTCCGGCACATCACAGCGACCCAAATCCAGGGTGTAACTGTAGCTGGCACAGAAGCCGTTGCGGGCGTTACCGGTGGGCGCGAAGGGGAGGCGCAATGCTCCGGCAAGGGGATCATACTCAAACCCGACTACGCGGGCAGTCTCCGGCATCGGGCAGCCGCCACAGCCATCCTCCCATTCCAGACAGCGATTACCACACAGGCTCACCGCGTCGGTGCTGACCGAGAGCTGATGCACATGCAGGATTTCGCGCTCAGCCGGGACGGGTAACGTGTCAAGTCCCGATAGATCATAAACTTTCTTTTTGAACAAATCTGGTTTCTTTTTGTACCATTCCTTGAGTGCCAGCACAGGTGTTTTGTGCCCCAGGGCACGTTGGGGAATGCAGTAGTTGTATAGCCGTTCATAATGTTTGATCGCCCCTGCCAGCTCACTGGCGGAGGCGAAACGGGTTGCGGTCAGCAACTCGCTGATGCGTCCATTGAAACGCTCCACCATGCCATTGGTTTGGGGTGTGCGTGGTTTAATAAGGCGGTGCTCAGCCTGAATGTCAGTACATGCCTGGTCAAATTTATGCTGTCCGGTCGGTTCACGTTCCCCGGCAGGGGTGAAACGGTCGGTAAACTCCTTGCCATTGTCGGTCAGGACGTATTGGATAATGAAAGGAAACCGCTGTTCCACCTTGCGCAGGAAATCTTCAGCATTGGCCGCCGTCTTTTCCGGGTAGATGCCTAGGCATACCATGCGGCTGGCACGGTCAATTGCCACAAACAGGGATTGGTGCTGCTCCTCGTCCGGCATTTTCGGCAGGTATTTGATGTCAACATGCAGGTAGCCAGGCTCATAATCCTTGAAGCTTTTCTTTGGGGCTTCCTCTTCACCGTACAGTTCACGCTTCAGTGCTGCAAGGTTCGGTACACCATGGCGGCGCAAGCAACGGTCAATCCCGGAACGGCTGGCTGATTGGTTGATGTATTCATGGGTGATGGCCACCAAGTCATCCAGTGACAACAACAAGGTTTTACGCAGTTCAACCAATAATAGTTCCTGATTGGCTGTCAGCGTAGTGTTCAGTTTGTGCGGTGTATGCGGCAAATCGTGGACATCTTTACGGTTTTGCCACTTGCGGACAGTCTGGGTAGTGACGTTATACTTGTCGGCCAGCGCTGCTTGCGTCATGCCTTGTGATGCTTGGATTTCAGCACGGAGTTTCGGGGTGGTACGGGCTTCAGGATGCAGTTTCATACGCATTTTACCTTGTTACCTTTGGA
>JAGRJD010000172.1 GCA_020442915.1 Thiothrix sp.
TGGCCATCATCATCTGCAGGGTCATGCTGACCTGCTGGGACCAGTTGGATGATGCCCACAGGTTGGCCTGCAGCCAGGCTTGCGGGTCGGTCTGACTGACACTGGCCTGCAGGGTGTTGAACACGCTTTCAAACGGCAGGGTCTGACAGGCCGGATCAGCCCCGGTATCTTTGAAATACTGCGTTTTGGTGTAATACGAATACGGGTTGGTGGTTGAGTGCCCCTCCCAGCCGCTGAAGCGGAAGCGGTCCTTTTCCAGCCCGTGCCCCAGCTCGTGGATATCGCCATGACTGACCGGACTGAAGGCCCAGTAGGCATCATACGGATTACCGGAACAGCCGGTACCACAAGTGGCCTGATCCGCATTCATGTGCTTGACCATGTCCAGCGTGCTGATGGTCAGCCCGTTGGTACTGGCAAAATCATGAATTTCCGCGACCGCATCAATGCCCGGCCCCTGAAAACCGGCCAGCTGATGCGGGAAATTGTGCAGGTAGCGCATGGTCCGGGCGGCCAGACTGGCGGCATCCCCCCAGTTACTGACCGACTCGCGCATCCGGCCCAGGGTCGAATGGACCTCAAAGCCCGGTGTGGCCAGTTCCGCCCAGTCATAATCCCCCGCCGCCAGTCCGGCAGCAAAGCCGGCATCATCGGCACTGCTGCGCCAGTACGGATGCTCACCGACATTCTCCACCTGCAGCTGTACCGGCAGGTCATTGGCACTGAATGCCGCCTGCAGCAGGCCACCGTAAGGCGAAGTGAAGCGGAGGGTCTCCCCGCTGTTCACCACCATGGACGGACTCTGCAGGTACTTGGGGCGGGTATAGCCATTGGCGGCCCACTCATGGGTGGCCGTGGAGCGTTGGGTATTCACAAACACCTTGACGGCAGTATCACTGTGGTCCAGGCGGGTCACGGATACCGGCACCCCGGGCAGGACGTACACCCCCACGGAGCGGAAATTCACCTTGCTCTCCAGATTCACGGTTTTGCTGACCGGTGTGATGTGGCTGAAATCACTGCGTCCGAAATTGCCCAGATCAGCCTGGGGCACGTTGCCGGCACGCTGGTAATAAGCGGCATGATCAACAAACAGCGAGCGCATGAAGGCATTGTCATCGGTGGTCACCTTGTCCATCGGGAAGTGCACCCGACGGGCATAGCCCTGCCCCAGCAGAACCAGCAGCTTCTGCAGCCGGAACCCGGTCCTTTCAAACAGCCGGACACCGGCACTGTCAAGGCTGCCCAGCATGCTGCGCACGGCCCCCGCTCCCTGAGCGAACTCGGTATCCAGCCCCGGCACCGCCGAACAGTCCTCACCCTTGCAGGCACTCCAGTCAAAGGCATAGTCACCGGCCCTGAAATGCTGCAGCAGGGTCTGGATGGCCCGGATATTGTCCGGCATTGCCGCCGCTGCCGAGGTCGCATCAAAACCGGACAGCAGCAGCCGGTGCCAGTAATTGTCCCCCAGGTAGCTGACATTGAACAGCGGCAGCAGGGCATTCCCCAGCGCCGTCATGTCACCATCCAGATGCAGATACAGCACCGGAATGCCCCGCTGCATGGCAGCCGTGACCACAGCCGCAATTGCCGCCGGGTCGGTGCCGGCATTCGGGTACTGGGACAGGATCAGCAGGTCCGGTCCGGCCTCCAGACAGGTGGCCAGCGCCACATCATCACAGGTATCTGCCGCATTGTAGCTCACCTGTCCCGGATAGTGCTGATCCAGCCAGGAACGCACGGCACGCTCGTCCGGGAAGTACACATTATCGTGCAGGTGTGCAATCACGGCCTGAAAAGGGGTGGTTTTCAGGTCTTCCCGCCCGCTCAGCCAGGACAGGCTGTTTTCCAGCCACTGATGCATCGGGTCATTCAGGGTGCTGCTGTCACGATAGGCATTGCGCAACGGATTGCCTCCCAACACCAGATAACGCGCCGGATCAGCACCGGCAATACCGATCTCCCGGGCCTTCGGTGCATAGCCGGCACCGGCACCATTGGTGGTCAGCACCGGAATGTTCATGCCGTAGGTGGACTGCAGCAGGGCCGCATCATGGGTCGGATTCCAGTCCAGCGCCGTCAGGCTGGAGCCGTCCGTCCTGGCACTGCCATCCGGGTTGAGATTGAACAGCCGGATCCGGGCATCCAGCAGCAGGTTCCGGCTGGCGGTAATGGTTGCCAGTGCCGCATCCAGCAGTTCCTCATCCGTGGCAAACAGCTGCTCCCCGGCCAGTGACTGCTCCACCGCATCCAGCTCGGTGGCACCGGCCATGAAACTGACGAATGCCGTATTGGCACCATCGCTGACCACCACCCTGAAATCATGGGTCGCCCCCGGTGTCAGTGCCGCGCTGGTGACAATCCGGCCCTGGGCATCGATTACAAACGGCACCGGTGCACTGCTTTCAATCCGGTAGCTGAGCCGGTCCTGCTGGTAGTCAGCGCCCCGGACTGCGCCCAGCAGCGTACCGACCGGGCTGGCATGTGGCAGCAGGTAGGCGTTGTCATGAATCGGGGCCAGCGCGATACGGTACAGGGAATCCATGACCGTCAGTGTCGGGGCCGCCGGGGCAGCGCCATAAACCGCCACCTCACTCAGGTGCAGGCAGTTGTCGGCAGCCGCCTTGATGATCAGGTAAGCCGCATTCCGGGGCGTCGGCAGCACGACCTCCTGTGCCGCAGCAGTCCCGCTCAGGGTGAATACCCGTTCAGCCTCATCCAGGGTACCGCCATAAGGTGCACTGCCCAGATAAACCCCGGCATCCTGCAGGCGCGTGGTGAAGGTGCTGCGCCCGGTCACCACGATGCGGCTCACGCTGGTCGGGTCCGGCAGCTGCACCTGCCACCAGTTGTCCGTGGCATTGCACCCGGTATGGTTCATGGTGGACGGGTCCCCGTCAATGGCCTGTACCGCCGTGAAACTGTTGTAATCCGCCCCCTGGCTCGCCTGCCCGAACAGCTGCGCCAGATTGAGTGTCGATGGATCGACCGCCGGCGGCACCACCGTGGTGAGGGTGCTTTCAGGATTCTCGATAATGTAATTCAGGCTGCGGGTGGTATTGCCCGGATGCAGCAGCAGGTTCTGGTACATGCGGGCGATATCGGTGCCCGGCCCGGCAAAGACCGTCATGCCGTCCAGGTTCAGGTCACTGTCCAGATAACCGCGCAGCACGTAATTGGCCGCCCCGCCGGTATTGCCCCCGGCTTCCAGCACCTGCCCCAGAATGATGGATACGTCCGTACCCGGCCCGGCCCCGATCACCCGCCGGTCGGCATTGGCATCGCCGGCCCAGAGCATGGAGCGCTCCTGCTCCTGATGCCGGCTGGTATCACCGGCCTGCCGGTTGCTGAAATCCACCAGCGTGGCATTCTGCTCCAGTGCCAGCACCTGTGAAACCAGCCCCAGGTGGTTGCGATGGCGGACAGCCACCTGATAATTCCCCGGTGCCAGAGCGGCAAATGTCAGCCGGCTGGCTCCGGTCTGTGCATCCACAACCTGCCCGTTGCCCAGCAGCATGACAGCCCGGCGGGCCAGTGCCGTGCCGGTATCTCCGCCAGCATATAATTCCAGCAGCACCCAGTCCACGGCAGCCCGCTCATTTTCCTGCGCCAGTACAGCGGCAGCAACGGTTTCCGTACCGGCGTAGTTGAAAGGTTCACCGGCATAGGGCTGACGGACAGGAATCAGGTTTTTGTCGCGCAGGTCGGTCCGCATCAGGCCGGAAGCACGGTCATAGGCCCCTTGCAGCACCACGCTGACCTCCAGGGTCACATCGGCCAGTACAGGCTGCGTGCCCATGGACAGCAGCAGGGCCAGCAGGAAATGATGGATTTTCATGGTATGGCTTATTTTTCTGATCATTTTAATTTTCTTATAATAAAACAAAATAATTAAAACAGGCCAGCCTGGTGTGATGTGCTGCGAGACATCCGCCTGAATCCTGCTCCGGAGGGTTTGTCCGCACGCAAACGGCAGCGCACTGCCCACCCCGATATAAGGTGATACAATCATCCGCAGATCTGCTGTGGAGTGAATGATGAGCCGGTTGATACTGGTCGATGATGAAAAAGCCATCCGGGACTCGGCCTCGCAGGCACTGATGCTGGCCGGTTACGAGGTCGATACCTTTGCCGGGGCCGGGGAGGCCCTGCCTGCGATCAGTCCCGAATTTGAAGGGGTGGTGATTACCGACCTGCGCATGCCGGGCATGGACGG
>JAGRJD010000003.1 GCA_020442915.1 Thiothrix sp.
CCAGAATGCTTGCCATCAAGAACCTCACCGGAAAAGATGCTCATCTTACTGTAAGTGTAGTGTGGATTCAACTCATCTGAAACACGACCGAGCGCACCTGGCATCAATTGACCCGCACCGGCTATCACCGGGTGCTGCAACTGAACTTCGCCAGCGACCACATTTCCTTCCTGCGCAGGCTGCTGGACCGTGAACACATCGCGCCCTTTTCTGACCACATCCACCCGGTGCGGCTGGAAGGCAATTATGAAACCCTGGCTTGGGCGCGGATCGACCTCGACTTCGCCAGCAACGAGGCGCTGATCGAGGAAATCCAGTCTGACTGGGTGCGCGAGGCGCGTGATCCGTTCAATGACGTGATCTACGGCGAGGACGTCATGCGTGCCTACCGGCAGGCGCTGCGCCCCTACGCACAAGTCTGGGCTGAAGCGGTGCTGGCGGTGGCGGTACGCTTCATCCGGCATGAGCTCGGTATCGTAACCGTGTTCTACAACAGCTTCGAAACCGGCAACAAGCTCAAGGGGCTGGCGCACAAAAGCGAGCTGCCGCCGCGTTCGCTGTACACCGAACTGCCGAAAAAGTTCTGTTTTGCACCTACCCGCACTGCGCCGGCGTTCCTGCAACCGGTGCGTTTCGTGCATTACCTGCAACGTAACGGCCAGGGTTTATGGTTCAAACTGCCGACACAAGGAGACTGTCATGGCGAAAAAGCAGCGGCCTAGCCGCACCAATCCCGTCGCCCGTGCGCCCATCCTGCGCAAGGGCGGCGTCCACGAAAAAAGCAACTCGACCAAGCGACAGGCCGACAAACGCCAGTGGTGCAGGCTGCTGGACAAGGCGGGGGCCGGTTTCGGCCCCGCTGACCTGCAGGCCAGCGGTACTGCAGGGCGGTTTTAGACACGGTCTCTATCTGAAAAATTGTATACAATCTCAATAAAATATTGCATACAATCTGTCAGTCCATTATATTCAGCGCATTCCGGAGTGTGTCCATCCTGCACTTCATTCTCCATCCAGACAAGGTTATTGCATGGAAACCGTAATCATTGAATGGCTGGGACTGGCCTTCCGCTGGATCCACATCATTACCGGCATTGCCTGGATCGGTGCTTCATTCTATTTTAACTGGCTGCTCAATCACCTGATGACCTCGGATGATCCGAAGGTCAGCGGCCAGCTCTGGGCACTGCATGCCGGCGGCTTTTTTAACGTGGAGAAGCGCAATATCGAACCCGGCAAACTGCCCGACCCCCTGCACTGGTTCAAGTGGGAATCCTACTGGACCTGGCTTAGCGGCTTCACCCTGCTGGTCATCGTCTACTATTTCGGAGCCGAAGCCTACCTGCTGGACCCCATGGTCGCCGACCTCCGTCCCTGGCAGGGAATTCTGATCAGCCTGGCCGTACTGGGCGGCAGCTGGCTGGTCTATCACCTGCTGTGGAGCAGCCGGTTTGCGGAAAACCACAATACCGCCGCCACCCTCATCACCGCCGTGTTTGTGGGCGTGATGATCATTTTCCTGACCCAGGTATTCAGTGGCCGGGGTGCCTTTCTGCATGTCGGGGCCATGCTGGCCACCTGGATGACGGCCAACGTATTCTACGTCATCATGCCGGCCCAGCGCGCACTGGTGGCAGCAACACTCGCGGGCCGGGAGCAGGACAAATCCCTGGCGCGCAATGCCGGTGCCCGTTCGCTGCACAACAACTACATCACCCTGCCGGTGCTGTTCTGCATGATCAGCAACCACTATCCGGCCACCTATGGCGGACCGCTGAACTGGCTGATCCTGATGCTGCTGTTCGTGGTTGGCATCGTGGTGCGCCAGTATTTCAACATTCGCCATATCAAGGGAACCTGGGACATGCTGTGGATGCTGGTACTGGCCGGGCTGCTGTTCTTCCTGACCGCCGTACTGGCCACCATTCCGCAGCTGTTTGCCACCACTGCTTCCGGGCCCGTGAGCTATGCCGACGTTCGTCCGGTGGTGGAAAAACACTGTCTGGCCTGCCACGTCGCCCAGCCCACCAGTCCGCTGGTGGCCACCACGCCCAAGGACATGGTGCTGGACACCGAGCAGCAGCTGATCATCCACGCTGCCGCCATCAGTACCCAGGTACAGTCCAGGGCCATGCCGCTGGGTAATCTTACCCGCATGACCGACGCAGAGCGCGCCCTGCTGCTGCAATGGCTCAGGCAACAAAACGGGTCCCCCCCCCTATGAGCCGTCCCCAGGATCAGCAAAACACAGCCCTGTCCAGCGCACCGGAAAGTGCCCGCCCGGCACGGGATGAGGAAATCTACGAGCACGTGTTTGATGCCCTGCTGGAACACAAACTTGCTCCCGGTACGCGCCTGTCCGAAGACCGGCTGGGGCAGGCGTTCGGGGTCAGCCGCACCATTATCCGCAAGGTGCTGCAACGCCTGGAGCACGAAGGCGTGGTGGAAATTCAGCGCAATCGCGGAGCCATGGTGGCGCACACTTCCAGCACCCAGGTCGGGCAGCTGTTCGAGGCCAGGCGCTGCATTGAGCGTGCCATCACCCGCAACGCCTGTACCCGGGTCACGCCGGAACAGGTCGGGCAGCTGCGCGAGCTGGTCCGGCAGGAACAGCAGGCACTGGATGAACAGGACCGGGGCCGGGCCCTGCGCCTGTCCGGGGAGCTGCATCTGGTACTGGCCGAATACTGTGGTAATGAGTTTCTGGCCGGCTTTGCGCGTTCGCTGGTTTCGCGTTGCTCGCTGGCCATTGCCCAGTATGAAATGGCCGGCCACAATCCGTGCTCCTGTGAAGAGCACAACCGCATTCTGGATGCCATCAGCAGTGGCGATGCCGATCAGGCCAGCCGCCTGATGGACGAACACATTCTGCAGATCCACACCAGAATCCGTATCCGGGAGGAAACAGCGGATGATCCACCCGAGGATATTTTTGCAGCACTGGCCCAACGGAGAACCCCGAAAACATGAATCCTGACCCGGATTATCCACGCGACCTGATCGGTTATGCCGGCAGGGTTCCGAAGGTGAACTGGCCGGGCGGAGCCCGCATCGCCCTGCAGTTCGTGCTCAATTACGAGGAGGGCGGGGAAAACTGCGTGCTGCACGGTGACTCGGCCTCGGAAACCTTTCTGTCGGAAATCATCGGTGCCAAAGCCTATGAGGCCCGCCATCACAGCATGGAATCGATCTACGAATACGGCAGTCGTGCCGGCTTCTGGCGCATCCTCAGGCTGTTTAAAGCCCAACAGATACCGATCACCGTTTTCGGGGTGGCCATGGCCATGGAGCGCAATCCGCAGGCGGTTGAGGCCATGCTGGAGGCCGGCTTTGAAATCTGCAGCCACGGCTACCGCTGGATCGACTACCAGTTCATGCCCGAAGCGCTGGAGCGTGAACACATGGCCAAAGCGGTGGACATCATCACCCATCTGACCGGTTCAGCCCCCAAAGGCTGGTATACCGGGCGCGACAGCCCCAATACCCGGCGGCTGGTGGTCGAGCACGGGGGGTTTGTGTATGACGCGGATGATTACAGTGATGACCTGCCGTTCTGGACCACGGTGGAAGGCCGGTCCCATCTGGTGGTGCCCTATACCCTGGACAGCAACGACATGCGCTTTGCCGCCGCCCAGGGTTTCAACAGTGGCGAGCAGTTTTTCCAGTACCTCAAGGATGCCTTTGACGTGCTGTATGCGGAAGGGGCGGAAACCCCGAAGATGCTGTCGGTGGGCCTGCACTGCCGCATCATTGGCCGCCCCGCCCGTTTCCGGGCGCTGGAGCGCTTTGTGGAATATGCCCGCCGCCATGAGGATGTGTGGTTCTGCCGCCGCCTTGATATTGCCGAACACTGGATCCGGGAGCATCCACACGCATGAAAACCCTTGCTGAACTCAATGCCCTGCCTGTCGACACCTTTACTGATTACTGTGCCGCAGTCTATGAGCATTCGCCCTGGATTCCCCGCCAGGCAGCAGCCTTGCGCCCGTTTGCCAATGCAAAGGCCCTGCTGGCGGCCCTGTCTCAGGTACTGGCACAGGCTGAACGGGAACAGCAGCTGGCGCTGATCCGTGCCCACCCGGACCTGGCCGGACGGGCGGCCCTGCGCGGGGAGCTGACGGCAGCCTCGACCAGTGAGCAGGCCGGGGCCGGTCTGGACCAGTGCTCAGCCGAAGAGCTGGCGCGCTTCACCACCCTGAATGACACCTATAAGGCCCGTTTCGGCTTCCCCTTCATCATGGCGGTGAAAAATGCCAGCCGCCACCAGATTCTGGCGGCCTTTGAAACCCGGATCCACAACAGCCCGGATGCCGAGTTTGCCATGGCCCTGAGCCAGATCAACCGCATTGCCGCATTCCGGGTCGCCGATCTGGTCACTGCCGACGAGGACACAAACTGATCATGAGAGAACTGCTCAACACATTGCAGCACCAGTGGATTGATCTGGCCCAGCCCCGCTTGGGCGCCAAAGGCATCCATGCCAGCGATGAATTCTTTGCACCGCTGGAACGCATGCTCAATCCTGAGCCGGCGGTGTTCATCCCCGGCAGGTACGATGACAACGGCAAATGGATGGATGGCTGGGAAACCCGGCGCAAGCGGGGTGAGGGCTATGACCATGCCATTGTGCGCATTTGTCCCGGCGTGATTCACGGGATTGACCTTGACACCTCGCATTTTACCGGCAACTACGCGCCTTCAGCCAGTGTTGATGCCTGCCATTCCGCCACCGAACCGGATGCGGATACCGTCTGGACCCCCATCCTGGAATCCAGTACGCTGCAGGGCAACAGTCATAACGTGTTTGCCATTGAAAACCGGGCCTGCTGGAATTACCTGCGCCTCAACATCTACCCGGATGGCGGGGTGGCACGTCTGCGGGTCTATGGTGAAGTGCACCGCGACTGGAGCGGGCATGAAACCGGCATGGAAATCGACCTGCTAGCCATGGAAAACGGCGGACGCGCCCTGTGCGCCAACGACATGCACTTCGGGCACATGAGCAATCTGATTGCACCGGGACGCGGCATCAACATGGGGGATGGCTGGGAAACCCGCCGCCGCCGTGAACCGGGGCACGACTGGGCCATTCTGCGCCTGGGCCACGTCGGGGAAATCCGCCGTATCGTGATTGATACCGCGCATTTCAAAGGCAATTTTCCGCATGAGTGTTCAGTTTCCGGTGCCTTCATGTCAGGCGGGGATGAAGCCAGCATCGCCACCCAGAGCCTGTTCTGGCGTACCCTGCTGCCACCCCAGCCGATGCATGCCGACAGCATCCACGAGTATCTGGACGAAATACAGGCCATCGGACCGCTCACGCACCTGCGCCTCAACATTTTCCCGGACGGCGGGGTAAGCCGCCTGCGTGCCTTCGGCCACCTGCACCGGGGATGAAGCCGAATCGACAACCGGAACGGCAAGGAAACAGCAAGCACATGCACATTGAACTGAGACCGGAACCCCTGACCCGTGCAGCCTTTGCCCCCTTCGGGGATGTGATTGAAACCACGGGGCATGACTTTCTTTCCATCAATTACGGCCATACCGAGCGTTACCATGACCTCATGACCCTGGATGCCCTGGAAGCCGGCGGCAAACCCACGGTCAGCATTTTCCGTACCCGGCCCAGGGCCTTTCCCATTGCGCTTGAGGTGGTGGAGCGCCATCCACTCGGCAGTCAGGCTTTCATCTGTCTGGAGCGCCGCCCCTTCATCACCGTGGTGGCCCCGCCCACAGCAGGCGATCAGCCCGATCCCGGCCAGCTGCGTGCCTTTCTGGTCGGTAGCAGTCAGGGCATCAACTACCGGCGGGGTACCTGGCACCATTACCTGTTCAGCCTGGAACAGCCGGCGGATTTTATCTGCATCGACCGCAGTGGTGGTCAGGTCGGCAACTGTGATGAATACCGTCTGGAGGAGACGGTCTTCATCAGCAACACCTGAGCAGGACATAAAAGGCACAAGCCGTGCCGGATCGACAGGAGAGCGATATGCACAACACCTCTTTGGGAACACCCGAGCAACTGCGTGACCCCGATTACACCCCACCCTTTCATCAAGCCCTGCCCCTTGGCATCCAGCACGTGCTGGCCATGTTCATCAGCAATGTCACCCCGGCCATCATTGTTGCCGGTGCTGCCGGTTTCGGGTTCGGTTCCAACTCCCCCGACTTCCCGAGCATGCTGTACATGATCCAGATGTGCATGCTGTTTGCCGGCATCGCCACCCTGTTCCAGACCATCGGTATGGGGCCGGTCGGGGCGCGCCTGCCGATTGTGCAGGGCACCAGCTTTGCCTTCCTGCCCATCATGATTCCGCTGGTTGCCGGTCAGGGAGTCGGTGCCATGGCGGGACTCATGGCCGGTGTCATGGTCGGCGGCCTGTTCCATTTCTGCCTGGGATTCGTGGTCGGGCGCATCCGCTATGCTTTGCCCCCGCTGGTCACGGGCCTGATCGTGCTGATGATCGCCCTGGCCCTGATCAAGGTCGGCATCCAGTATGCCGCCGGCGGTATCCCGGCCAAGGGTACGGATGCCTATGGCAGTCTGGCCAACTGGAGTGTGGCACTGGTAGTCATCATCGTCACCCTGGGACTGAAGTTCTTTACCCGCGGCATGCTCTCCATTGCTGCGGTGCTGCTGGGGCTGATTACCGGTTATCTGGTGGCACTGCTGATGGGCATGGTGAATTTCGCCAATGTCGATCAGGCGGCCTGGTTCCTCACGCCCGAACCGTTCCGCTGGGGCTTCGAGTTCAGTGGTGCAGCCGTCATCGGCATGTGTTTCATGGCCATCGTATCCGCCATTGAAACCGTCGGTGATGTTTCCGGTATTACCAAGGGCGGAGCCGGGCGCGAGGCCACCGACCGGGAGATTTCCGGTGCCACCTTCGCCGACGGTCTGGGAACCGCCATTGCCGGCATGTTCGGAGCCTTGCCCAATACCTCGTTCAGCCAGAATGTGGGCCTGATCTCCATCACCGGGGTCATGAGCCGGCATGTTGTCACCTATGGTGCCGTCTTTCTGATCCTGTGCGGACTGATACCCAAGGTCGGTGCCATCATTTCCACCATCCCGATCACGGTACTGGGCGGGGGAGTGATCGTGATGTTCGGTATGGTCGCGGCTGCAGGGGTGAACATGCTCTCGGACGTCACCTGGAACCGGCGCAACATGGTGATTTTCGCAGTGGCCCTGTCCATCGGGCTCGGGTTGCAGCTGGAACCGGAAGCCCTGCAGCACCTGCCCGGGACGGTACAGATACTGCTTACCTCCGGCCTGCTGCCCTCGGCAGCCATTGCCATCACCCTCAACCTGCTGCTGCCACAGGAGCTGGACTGAAACGGGCCGATCAGAGCCGCTCAGTCAATCACGCGATCAGTCGCTGGCAGCGCCAAATGGCTGCCACTGATCGGGAGGCGGTGGCAGAAATTCCGGCGTCTCCCGCCCCATGCCACGCCGGGCCGCCATGATGATGTCAAAGGAAACGGAAATACGCTCCTGAGCGGTCTGGTTGGGTTCCACGCTGTGGCTCTGGCGTGAGGGGAACAGCAGCAGGCGTCCCGGCAGTGGCTGATAAAAAACCTGCTTGCAGTTCAGTGCATTCCAGTGTGCGACTGCATTGGTGCCGGGCGTGGCCATGCCCTGCTGCAATTCGTTCTGCTCCGCCATGTTGTGCAGCACAAAATTACCCGCCAGTGAGCGGTCTTCCACGTCCGGCACGGATACATAATAGGCGGCACTGATATTGGCGGTATGGTGGGCATGAGCACCGACGCGCTGATCCGTACGGGAGATGACGGGCCAGGAACGCTGGATGTAAAGCTCCAGAATCGTCATGTTATGGCCCAGCTGGCGCAAATATTCCAGGCAGTGCTGCTCCACCTGCTGCACCAGCCAGGCAAAGCGTGGATCGGCATGCAGCTGCCCGATGCCGTGCACATCACCGGTCCAGGCCATGCCGGCAAAGCGGTGTTCACCGGCAGCCTGCTCCAGCGCCAGAATGGCGGCGCGCATGGCAGGATTGTGCTGCCCGGCACCTTCCAGGTCTGTGTAATAAACGGCAAGCGGGAACCAGGTATCAACCGGCATGGCATCATTCCAAGCGTAAGATTTCCCTGCCAGCCTAGCCCCGTTTCAGGCCCGGCAGCAGCCCTGCCATTACCAGCGGCAGCAATCGCGTTACAAACGCTGTATCCGGCCACCGAATCAGTGCTCCACCGGATAAATGTCAACAATACCATCATAAGCAGTTGCCAAATGGCCTTTTGAGGCTATTATTGTCAACATTAAACCAATGAATTTATAAAGAGGAGGCACCATGGCATTTCATCTGGCTTGTCAGATGTACGAACCGGTCACGATTTCTGACCGCCTGTTTCTGGATTTACGCCGCGCCATCCTGACCGGGGAACTCCCCGCCGGCAAAAAAATCAGCGAGCCCGAACTGTCGGCAACCTATGGTGTCAGCCGGGGCTCCCTGCGTGAAGCCATCAGCAAGCTGGAAAACTGCAATCTGGTGACACGCAAACCCAATATCGGTGCCCGCGTAGTCACCTTTTCCGTTGACCAGCTGCTGGAAATTTATCAGATTCGTGAGGCCATGGAAGGCATGGCCGCCCGTCTGGCGGCCAGGAACATGAGCGACCATGAAATCCAGCACCTGCGCATGCTGCTGGAACGTCACAAAAAGGCCATTGATGATCCCGAAATTACCAACAAGGCCGATCTGGAACGCGATGCGGATCTGGATTTTCATTTCTGCATCATTCAGGGCTGCAGCAACGAACGTCTGCTGCGCATGCTGTGCCAGGACCTTTATGATCTGGTGCGCTTCTACCGTTACCGCCTCAACCCCGGCTTTTCGCCCACTGCCATGCAGGAACATGAGCTGCTGGTGCAGGCGCTGGAGCGTCGGGATGGTGAAATGGCTGAACTGCTGATGCGTCATCATGTACGCGCCTCGCGGGACCGCGCCAAGGAGCGCCTGCAGCAGATGACCCCGGAGGAGCTGGGACTGGCGGGCTGAGCAGAGCGTTTCGGGGGATCACCATCAGCCCCTGTGCCGGTTTCACGCACGGCGGAAAGGCAGTAGCATCCGGAATGTTATCGCCTCATGAAAGCACTCGGGCTGGACACCCCGGTACCCGGAACTGGTAAACTCCCTGCCCGAACCGCTTTCAAGGACCAGCGTTATGTCTCATCTGCAGTTTACCCTGCTTGGAACCGATGCGAATGCCCGCCGGGGGCGTCTGGACTTCCCCAGAGGCCACGTGGAAACCCCGGCCTTCATGCCGGTCGGAACCTATGGCACGGTCAAGGCCATGACTCCGGAAGAACTGAGCGGCATGGGCACGGAAATACTGCTGGGCAATACCTTCCATCTCATGCTGCGCCCCGGTACCGATATTGTGCGCCAGCATGGTGATCTGCACGACTTCATGCACTGGGAGCGCCCGATCCTGACCGATTCGGGCGGGTTTCAGGTTTTTTCACTGGCCCGGCTGCGCAAAATCAGCGAAGAAGGTGTACGTTTCCAGTCGCCGGTGGACGGCAGCCGCATCCTGATGACCCCGGAATCCTCCATGCAGGTGCAGCGCGAGCTGGGTTCCGACATCGTGATGGTGTTTGATGAATGCACACCCTACCCGGCCACGCCGGACGAGGCGGAAAAGTCCATGCAGCTGTCACTGCGCTGGGCGGCCCGCAGCAAGGCGGCTCATGCCGGCAATCCTTCGGCCCTGTTCGGTATTGTACAGGGCGGCATGTATCCGCAGCTGCGTGCCATTTCCGCCCGAAAGCTCATGGAGAGCGGCTTTGACGGCTATGCCATCGGCGGGCTTTCGGTCGGGGAGCCCAAGGATGAACGTGACCGGGTACTGGAAGCCGTCACGCCCCTGCTGCCGGCGGACCGGCCCCGTTATCTCATGGGGGTGGGCAAGCCCGAGGATATTGTGGCCGGTGTGGCGCGCGGGGTGGACATGTTTGACTGTGTGATCCCGACCCGCAATGCCCGCAACGGTTTCCTGTTCACGCGCTTCGGCACCCTCAAGATCCGTAACAGCCGCCACCAGCATGACACCGGCCCGATTGATCCGGACTGCAGCTGTTATACCTGCCGCCATTATTCGCGGGCCTACCTGCGTCATCTGGACAAGTGCGGGGAAATTCTCGGAGCCAGACTCAACACCATCCACAACCTGCATTATTACCAGACGCTGATGCGGGACATCCGGGCCGCCATCGAGGCCCGCCGTTTTGACGCCTTTGTGCAGGAATTTCATGCCCTGCGTGCCGGTGCCAGGGCTGATGCAGCCCCCGTCGGGGCATGACGAACCCCATGACGGAATGATGGAGAAACCGATGAGACAGGTCAAAGGGTTTTGTCCCTGTCATGAGCATGTCATAGTAGTACGGCTACCATTGGCGTTTTTGGGCAGGCTCAGGACATGAAAAAACGGGTTTTGTGTGTCGAAGACGAAGCGGATATCCGCCAGATGATCCGCTTTTCACTGGAGCGTGAAGGTTACGAAGTCATTGAGGCCGGAGATGCCGGACAGGCACGCACGGCAACTGCCGAGCGCCTGCCGGACCTGATGCTGGTGGACTGGATGCTGCCCGGCCAGAGCGGTGCGGAGCTGATCCGGCGGCTGCGTGCCGACGAACTTACGCGCGGAATTCCCATCATCATGCTCACCGCCCGTTCGGAAGAGGATGACATGATTGTGGGCCTGGAATCCGGTGCTGACGACTATCTGGTCAAACCGGTATCGCTCAAGACCCTGCATGCCCGCATCCGGGCCCTGCTGCGCCGCAGTGACGGCCATGATGTGAACCGGGTGCTGACCTTTGGCCTGCTGGCGCTGGACCTGGATGCCCACCGGCTGCGGATCAGCGGTCAGCCGGTACATCTCGGGATTACCGAATACCGCCTGCTGGAGTTCTTCCTCAAACATACCGGGCGAGTCTATTCACGGGCCCAGCTGCTGGATTTCATCTGGGGCCAGAACACCTATATCGAGGAGCGCACCGTGGATGTGCATATTCTGCGCCTGCGCAAAAGCCTGAAACCCCATCAGGCCGACCATTACATCCAGACGGTACGTGGTGCCGGCTACCGTTTCTCCGAGGAAACCGCCCTTGGCCTATGACTACTGGAAAACCGAAGTCCGGCGACTGACCGGAGCCCTGCTGCTGGGCGTGGTGCTGGGCCTCATCAGCGGCTACTGGCTCATCAACTTCCTGCTGGTGGCCTGCCTTTACATCGGCTGGGTTCTTTACAAGCTGCGCCAGCTGCAAGCCTGGCTGATCGGTGGCCAGAAAGCTTACCGCATGCCCGACAGTGACGGGGTCTGGGAACAGATCACCTACCTGATTCACAAAAGCAAGCAGAAAAGCCAGTCGCGCAAGAAAAAGCAGCGTGACCTGCTGATGCGCTTCAACAACATCATGGCAGCGCTGCCGGACGGTGCCGTGCTGTTGAGTCAGGAGCATGAAATCCAGTGGATGAACCGTTCCGCTACCCGCCTGCTGGGCATTGCCCAGACCGATACCGGTCAGCGCATTGACAACCTGGTCCGCATTCCGGAGCTGAGCAGCTACCTCAAGCAGCCGGAACAAAACCCTCACGGCATCCGTTTTATTTCACCGCGCAATGAGAACCTCAGCCTGCAGGCCGTGATGCTGCCGCTGCAGAAGCACATGTTCCTGCTCAATGTCCGTGACATCAGCCAGCGCATCCAGCTGCAGCAGTCGCGTAAGGCTTTCATCGCCAATGCCTCACATGAACTGCGCACCCCTCTGACCGTGCTGTCCGGCTACCTGGAGCTGATGGAGCATGAGCCGGAGCTGCCCGAAACGCTGCAGTCCCCCATTCACCAGTCACGTGACCAGGCCCGGCGCATGGGGCAGATCATCAACGACATGCTGGCCCTGTCGCGCCTGGAAAGCCCCGGTGACCGCCAGCCGCGTGAAGATACCATCCCGATGGGTGAACTGCTGGACAACATGCTGCCGGCAATCCAGGATACGCTGGCCGGCGACTCACACCTCCTGGAATGGAAGGCGGATCCGGAACTGCGTGTACTCGGCGTGGAAAAAGACCTGATCAGCGTGATCAACAATCTGGTGGAGAATGCCGTGCGCCATACTCCGGAAGGTACCCGGATCAGTGTGCACTGGCAGCAGGACATCAGCGGACGTGCCTGCCTGAGTGTGCAGGATAACGGCCCCGGCATCCCCCAGCAGCACCTGAACCACCTGACCGAACGTTTTTACCGGGTGGACAAGGGCCGCACGCGCGACAGGGGTGGTACCGGGCTCGGGCTTGCCATTGTCAAGCATGTGATGATCAATCATCAGGGGCATCTGGATATCCGCAGCGAGCCGGGGGAAACGGTATTCATAGCCTGTTTCCCGGTCGAGCGGGTGGTGCGGGAAGCGGACTTTGCCTTTTGAGACTGACGTGCGCCGGGATTAGACCCGCTTGCAAAAGTCTTGAAGTCCCCATGCGAGCCCGTAACTCAAAGACAGGTAAGCCACTGGTTTAACCATGGCAGCCCTTGGGGCTGCTCAACTGCCGTCAAGCCTCCTGCTATGCAGGAGCGATCTGACTAAACAGTATTGGCTTTAGGCGCTAATGACGGGAAATTTATGCACGGCTACTTACACATTCCGGTATTTCTCCTCCAGCTGTTCATAGCGGCTGATGCACATGTCCAGATCCTTGAGAATCCCGTTGCGGATGTCGTAAATCCAGCCGTGTACCGACAGCTCATGCCCGCGCCGCCAGGCGTTGCGCACCGTGGAGGTATTGCACACATTGGCTACCTGCTCGATCACGTTGAGCTCTGCCAGCCGATCGTGGCGTACCTCCGGCGGCAGTCCGTCCAGCACATCGGCATTGAAACGGGCCACATCCTTGATATGCCGCAGCCAGTTGTCGATCACGCCGTATTCCTGGTTGTCCATGGCGGCCCGGATACCGCTGCAGCCGTAATGCCCGCACACGATGATGTGCCTGATGGCCAGCACTTCCACGGCAAACTCGATCACCGACAGGCAGTTAAGGTCGGTATGCACCACCAGATTGGCGATATTGCGGTGCACGAACACCTCTCCCGGCGGCAGGTCGATAATCTGGTTGGCCGGCACCCGGCTGTCGGCACAACCGATCCAGAGCAGTTCCGGATGCTGCTGGCTGGCCAGACGGGTGAAAAAGTCCGGGTCTTCCTGCTGCACGGCAGTCGCCCAGGCCAGATTTTTTTCAAACAGGGGATTCAGGGTTTTCAACAGCGATGACTCCACAAATGCTGTGCCGCTGGAAGCCGGCACGGTTTCCGGTTGTGCTCAGGCGGAACCTTATCTGCTCCCGCCCCGTCTGTCCAATGGTTGAAATGGTGTCAGGTTTGCGGGCATCATTTCGCCAGTACCGGACCCCGTACCGGCTGCCGCTACAACATTCATCCGCACAGGGCCTCACCATGAAAAAAAGCTTCTTGTTCTTTCTGCTCACCGGGCTGTCACCGGGCCTGTTACCAGCCGGCACAGTGACCACTGCCGGCCAGAACACCCTGTTCCCCTCCCTGATGGAAGGCGAATATTTCGGGCAGGTTTATAACGGTGACAACATGGACCCGGTTGTCACCCGTTTTGAAATCGGCACAGCCGGCCAGCTGCAGGGAAGCTACCTGCTGCAGGATGAAGATGGCCCGGATACCGGGGAACTGCTCAACCCGCGCCCGGACGGAGCCTATACCCTGCTCCTGGACTGGAAGGACCGGCATGGTACCGGTGTGGTGCGTCTGCTGTTTTCCGCTGACTACAGCCGTTTTCAGGGATTCTGGGGCATGCAGGAAAACGACACCTCCCTGCCCTGGAACGGGCGCAAGGACATATCGGGGCGGCTACAGGCCAGACTGGATGCATCCGCTGCGCGCCCCCGGCCCTGACCCGCCGGTTCATTGCGGCTTTTCATGGTGGCCCCCGAAGCCGTAGCGCATCGCAGACAGCACCTTGTCGGCAAACTCGCTCTTCCCTCGTGAGCTGAAACGGTCGAACAGGGCCGCACTGATCACCGGAACCGGCACCCCTTCATCCACAGCCGCCTGCACGGTCCAGCGTCCCTCACCGGAATCGGAAACCCGTCCGGAAAAACCCGTCAGGCGGGGATCCTGCTGCAGCACGGTGGCCGTCAGGTCCAGCAGCCAGGAGCCGATCACGCTGCCACGCCGCCAGAGTTCGGTGATTTCACGCAGGTCAAAGTCATACTGGTAATGCTCGGGGTGGCGCATCGGGGTGGTTTCGGCATCGGCAGCCTGCTTGCGCCGACCGGCATCCGCCCCGTGCAGGAGGTTCAGGCCCTCAGCCAGGGCCGCCATCAGCCCATATTCGATGCCATTGTGTACCATCTTCACGAAGTGTCCGGCCCCGTGCGCACCACAATGCAGGTAGCCCTGTTCCGCAGCGGAAAACGCACCCTCCCGGCCCGGCGTGCGGGTAGCCAGTTCCACCCCCGGCGCAAGGCTTGCAAACACGGGCTCCAGCCGCCGCACCGGATCGGCCTCGCCACCGATCATGAGGCAGTAACCCCGCTCCAGTCCCCAGACTCCGCCACTGACACCCACATCCAGATAGTGCAGACCCTGCTGCTGCAGGCGCTGCGCGCGCCGGATGTCATCATGGTAATGGCTGTTGCCGCCGTCAATCAGGATATCCCCGGCTTCCAGCAGGGGAACCAGCGCCTCCAGCACCCGGTCGGTGACCGCCACCGGCAGCATCAGCCACAGTGCCCGTGGCGGCTCCAGCTGCGCGACCAGTGCCTGCAGTGAAGCAGCACCGGCAGCCCCTTCCAGTGTCAGTGCGGCCACCGCATCGGTATTGTGGTCATGCACCACACAGGCCTGCCCGGCCCGCAGCAGACGCCGGGTCATGTTGGCCCCCATGCGTCCCAGTCCGATCATTCCGATCTGCATTTTCAGTTCTCCCTGATGGCGGATAGATGCGCCCGAAACAGAAGCCGGACAGCACCTGCAGCCTGAATCTGTTCCGGTGTTCCGGAATTATTGCACACTTTGCCCCCGCCGAATGACGTACAATGCGCACACCGATTTCAGAGAGAGCCAAAGGAGACGTGATGAGTGTTCTGAATGAAACCCATGATCCGGCACTGCAGAGCTGGGTGGAATCCGCCAACCATGCAACAACCGACTTCCCGGTGCAGAACCTGCCTTTCGGGGTGTTCCGCCCGCAGGGCTCCGGTGACGCTTTCCGGGGCGGGGTCGCCATCGGGGACCAGATTGTGGATCTGGTCGCCCTGCAGGCGGCGGGGCTGTATGACGGGCTGGCGGCTGGCGCACTGGACGCCTGCACTGATACGTCCCTGAACCGTTTCATGGGCATGGGTGCCCAGGCCTGGTCGGCCCTGCGGCTGGCGCTGTCGCGCTCCCTGCGCAGCGGTTCGGCCCATGAGGCAACCGTCCGGGCCTGCCTGCTGCCCCAGGCACAGGCGGAATATGCCCTGCCGGCCCGGATCGGGGATTACACCGATTTTTACACCTCGATTCATCATGCCACCAATATCGGACGCCTGTTCCGCCCCGACAACCCGCTCATGCCCAACTACCGCTGGGTGCCGATCGGTTATCACGGGCGCAGCTCCTCCCTCAATGTCTCCGGCACCGATTTCAAACGCCCGCAGGGCCAGATCAAGCTGCCGGAGGCCGAACAGCCGGTCTTCGGTCCCTGCCGGCGTCTGGATTATGAGCTGGAAGTCGGTGTTTTTATCGGCACCGGCAATCCCCAGGGCCAGCCCGTGCCCATGGCGGAAGCCGAAGCCCATGTATTCGGGCTGTGCATCCTCAATGACTGGTCGGCGCGTGACATTCAGGCCTGGGAATACCAGCCGCTGGGGCCGTTCCTGTCCAAGAACTTTGCCTCCACCCTGTCCCCCTGGATCGTGACCCTGGAAGCGCTGGCGCCTTATCGCAGCGCCTGGAGCCGCCCGGAAGGTGATCCGCAGCCGCTGCCGTACCTGGATTCGGCCCGGAACCGCAGCGAGGGTGGCTTTGACCTGCAGCTGGAGGTACTGCTGGAAACCGCACAGATGCGGAAACAGGGTCAGGCCCCTTTCCGGCTGGCACTGAGCAACTTTGATCATTCCTACTGGACTGTAGCCCAGATGGTAGCCCATCACACCGTCAATGGCTGCAACCTGCAGCCGGGTGACTTCCTCGGCAGCGGCACTATGTCCGGCCCGCAGCCCGGCAGTGAAGGCGCCCTGATTGAGCGCACGCAGGGCGGCAAGGAGCCGGTGGTGCTGGAAAACGGTGAAACCCGCACCTTCCTGGAGGATGGCGACCGCATCATCATGCGGGCCTGGTGTCAGAACGACAGGACCCGGCGCATCGGTCTGGGTGAGGTCAGCAGCACGGTGCTGCCGGCCTGATCCGGCTCAGCCCTGATCACCGACTTTGGCCACCCGCTGCAGGGCTTGCGGCAGGGCGGTGATTTCACACGGACCCCGGTACTGCTCGGGCACATTGTCCGGGCACTGGCCGCAGGCCATGTTGCCGGGCACCGCAAAGTCAAGCTTGCGCGGGTACGGCAGGTTCATGCTGTCCATGATGGCCACAAAGGCTTCCAGCGACCTGCCGTTACCCAGACGGGGATTGCGGTTTTTCTCCTGACCGATGGTGCTGAGCTGGCGGCCTTCGTAATCGTGGGCCGGATAGACCAGCGTTTCATCCGGCAGGCTGAAAAACCGGCTGTGAATGCTGTGGTACAGTGCCGCCGGATCGCCGGACTGGAAATCGGTACGTCCACAGGCCTCAATCAGCAGCGCATCCCCGGTGAACAGGACCGGCTGCATGCCGTTGTTGAACCGATAGGCGTGATGGGTGCTGGTATGGCCGGGTGTGAACAGCGGTTGAAGCTCAAGATCCCCGACCCGGAACGGCCTGCCCTCTTCGACCCCGATGTCGGCACAGTCCAGCCGGTCCATGGCCGGTACTGCAATCCGGCTCCCGGTATATTCACGCAGTTTGCGGGCACCGGTGAGGTGATCGGCGTGCATATGGGTTTCAAGCGTATACGTAAGCGTCAGGCCCAGCGCCTGCAGTACCTGCAGGTCACGCTCCACGGTATCGATAACCGGGTCGATGAGCACACACTCACCGGTGCGCTCACAGGCCAGCAGATAGGTGTAAGTGGAGGAGTCCTGCTCGAACAGCTGTCTGAAAATCATGGGTTTTCCTTTTTGAAATCAGGCGTGTCTGCAACACGGTGGGCACCATTATACCGGCCTGGCTGATGCGGGAAAATGGAACGGGTGTTGCCGGCTGTTGGCATACGTGTGCTGATGCCGAAAGATCAGGGGCAGGCAGCCCCGGAATAACCGGTCTGCGCCAGTCTAAAAGGGCCGGAACAGAACGCCCCGGCCCGGTGGATCAGGCCTCCTGGGCCACGGCGTTCTGGGTCTGCTCGATGGCGCTGCCGTGTGGCATGTCAACGGAGGCATGGGCGAACTCGTGTCCCATCAGGGACTGGAAGGTATCGCTGCTGCCGGGACTGATGTTGTTGATGTTCATGAATACCCGGCCCTGGGTATTGCCCCAGCTGGTGTTGTCGGAGCGGCGTCCGACCGAAACCTCGAAGGAAGGATCGGAGGAGCTGTCGATCATGTTCCGGAAGGTCGGGCTGTTATCGTAAAGGTTCTGAACCTGGCTGGCGGTCGCGGCCACTTCCTGCGCAGAGCTGGTGCCATCACCACCAACCGTGACATTCTTACCCCCCAGGTTCAGGGTCTGGAGATGCTCGGTCGGTTTGGGAATCAGCTCTTCACTGCCGGCACTGCCGCCCGGACCGGAGCCGGTTACCGGTGAGACATTTCCGTCCGGGCCGGCGGTACTGCCCCCGCGGGTCTTGCCGGTGCCACCCCCTGTTTCCGCCCCGCCCTGCGTGTTGCCCTGCAGCATCTGGATCAGCTGCTGCAACAGCTGGATCAGCTGCTGCTGCACTTCCTGCGGTATTTCACCGGTTTGTGCACCGGTACCGCTGCTGCTCTTGTTGCAGCTGTCACTGGCGCACGTTTCCGAACCGGCCTGCATGGCCTTGTTGAACGCACTGACATCCGTACCGGCAGGGGGGGTGCTCTGGGTTTGTGGCGATGACACAGCATTGGCGGCCCGGCTGGACGGGTTAATTCCATTTATGTCCATAATCAAAATTCCTTTTATCTATTGGAGTGGTCAATTGTGACCCCCGTCAGTGTAATCCAGATACCGGAACAAGGGGGTACGGTGCCTGACACCTGATCCGGACTGAAGTGCCGTTGATCGGAAAGCAACACCAATTAACCGGTTTTTCCCCCAATTAATCAGAAATCAGCACCCGGCTCCCGCCGGCATCAGCGTCCGGGCCGGCAGTGAAATCATTTCAGCACCCGATTGCACACATTGCCATTCCCGCCCGCCACCAACTCGGCCATAATGGCAGTGTCAGCCTCGCCATGAGGCTTTTTCTTCATTGAGGTTACTGCAAATGTCCAACCTGTTTCTGCGGCTGCTGGAAGCAAAGCCGTTCCTGCTTGCGGATGGCGCGACCGGCACCAACCTGTTCAGCATGGGCCTGACCACCGGCGATGCCCCCGAGTTGTGGAATACCGACTACCCGGAACGTATCGCCACCCATTACCGCAGCTTCATTGAGGCCGGTTCCGACATCATTCTCACCAACACCTTCGGTGCCAATCGCCGCCGCCTGATGCTGCACCACGCTGAAACCCGGGTGCAGGAACTCAACAGGGCCGCCGTGCAGATTCTGAAGGCGGAAATCGCCCGCTCCGGGCGCACCATCGCTGTGGGTGGCTCCATGGGGCCAACGGGGGACATCCTCGAGCCCAACGGTCCCCTGAGCCGGGCGGAAGCTGCAGACGTTTTCGAGGAGCAGGCCCGTGCCCTGGCGGCTGCCGGCGTGGATGTACTGTGGCTGGAAACCCTGTCTGCCCGCGAAGAGGTCGAGGCCGCCGTGGAAGGGGCCGGGCGCGTCGGATTGCCGGTGGTCAATACCCTCAGCATTGATACCAACGGGCGCACCATGATGGGCCTGACGGCTGCCGACATCATCGCCCTGCAACCGCAGATGCACCCGCATCCTGTTGCCTGCGGAACCAACTGCGGGGTCGGCGCTTCGGAAGTGGTGGCCGCCGTCCTCAATTTCTTCAATGCCAGCGATCCCGGACAGCCGCCGGTGATTGTTGCCAAAGCCAACTGCGGCATTCCGGAATACGTGGATGGCAAGGTGGTCTACAACGGCACGCCTGAACTCATGGCCCGTTATGCCCGGCTGGCCATGGATGCCGGGGCACGCATCATCGGCGGCTGTTGCGGTACCACGCCCGGACACGTGCACGCCATGCGCAAGGCCATGGACAGTCACACCCCCGGTGCACGCCCGACGCTGGAGCAGATCCAGCAGCAGCTGGGTACGGTTTCCAAGGGAGCCATGGCACAGCTGGCCGGCGACCTTTCCGTGGCCGGAGGCTCGGCCAGCGGCCAGACCGAGCGCCGAAGCTCCCGGCGCCGAAGAGGCTGATCCGGTTGCACGGTGGTGGTGGTTCCGGGCCTCGAAACGGCAGTCGACAAATCTGATTGACTGGTCAGTCAATGGGAATTATATTGCGGAATCCGGGGCGCTGGTTGACACACCGCTCAAGGCACCGGAGGAGGACCCCTGATACCACCCGTATGCAGGGAACATGGTTTTTACGGAGTGGCATCCATGAGTGATCAGCAGGCACGCCGCAGGGCAGGCGGTGGACGCAGTGGCAAACGGGCCTCACGCCAGGCGTCCCAGGTAAAGGCACTGCCTTTCATCGAGCGCAGGATTCCGTATTATGAAATTCTGGACCCGGCCGGGCTGGAACTGATTGAGCATAATGCCGATACCGTGCTGGAAGAAATCGGGATCGATTTTCGCGATGATCCTGAAGCACTGACCCTCCTGAAACAGGCCGGAGCAGATGTGCAGGGCGAACGTGTACGCTTTCCGCGCGGCATGTGCCGGGAGATTATCCGGAAGCATGCACCGGCCGAGTTTGTACAGCATGCCCGCAATCCGGAGCGCAGTGTCACCATCGGCGGCAGGCGTACCGTGCTGGTTCCGGCCTACGGTTCCCCGTTTGTGCGCGACCTTGACAGGGGGAGGCGCTATGCCACCATCGAGGACTTCCGCAATTTCGTCAAGCTGGCCTACCTGTCCCCCGGCATCCACCACTCCGGCGGGACCGTGTGCGAGCCGGTGGACCTGCCGGTCAACAAACGCCATTTCGACATGGTGTACAGCCATATCCGCTACAGCGACAAGCCGTTCATGGGTTCAGTCACCCATGCCTCACGGGCGCAGGATACCGTGGACATGGCCAAACTGGTGTTCGGGGATGCATTTGTGGACAACAATACCGTCTGCACCAGCCTGATCAATGCCAACTCCCCGCTCACCTATGACGAAACCATGCTGGGAGCACTCAAGGTTTATGCCCGTCACCAGCAGGCCACGGTCATTTCTCCCTTCATTCTGGCCGGTGCCATGTCTCCCGTGACCGTAGCCGGTACCTGCACCCAGATTCTGGCCGAAGCCATGGCCGGCATGGCCTTTGCCCAGCTGGTGCGCCCCGGTGCTCCGGTGGTGTTCGGCACCTTCGCCAGTGCGGTATCCATGCAGTCCGGTGCCCCCACCTTCGGCGGCCCGGAGCCGAGCATGGTGCTTTATGTCTGTGCGGCCCTGGCCCGCCGGCTCGGGGTTCCGTTCCGCAGTGGCGGCGGCCTGTGTGCTTCCAAGGTCGCCGATGCCCAGGCCGCTTATGAAGCCGCCAACACCCTGCAGACCGCCGCTCTGGCCGGTGTCAACTTCATGCTGCACACTGCCGGCTGGCTTGAAGGCGGACTGGTGATGAGCTACGAAAAATTCGTCATGGACGCAGATCAGGCCAACATGCTGGGAATCCTGCTGGGCGGTGTGGACCTGAGCGTGAACGGCCAGGGGCTGGAGGCGTTCCGGGAAGTCGGCCCCGGCAAGCATTTTCTCGGTGCCGCCCATACCCAGGCCAACTTTGAATCCGCCTTCTACCGTTCACCACTGGCAGACAACAACAGCTTTGAACAATGGCAGGAAGATGGTGCACTCGACTGCGAACAACGCGCCAACCGGCTCTGGAAACACCTGCTGGAAACCTGCCAGGACCCCGATATCGACCCCGGTCTTGATGAGGCCCTGCAGGATTTCATGACCCGACGCAAGGCCGCTTTCCCGGATCGGGATTACTGAAAGACACACGCAATCAATTCAATGGAGCCGAATCATGGCCGATGACGATTTTGAAGACGAACTCATCCTGTCCGAACTGTCCGATGCTGAACTGGTGGAGCAGATGCATGACGACCTGTATGACGGTCTGCGGGATGAAATCATCGAAGGTACCCACATCCTGCTGGAACGCGGCTGGGCAGCTGACAAGGTGCTGGCGGAAGCACTGGTGGAAGGCATGCGTATTGTCGGCATCGACTTCCGTGACGGGATACTGTTTGTGCCGGAGGTGCTGCTGGCCGCCAATGCCATGAAGGGTGGCATGGAAATCCTGCGCCCCCTGCTGGCGGAAACCGGGGCCAAACCGGTCGGCAAGATGGTGATCGGCACCGTCAAGGGTGACATCCACGACATCGGCAAAAACCTGGTCTGCATGATGATGGAAGGGGCCGGTTTCGAGGTCATTGATCTGGGCATCAACAACGCGGTCGAAGATTACCTCGGGGCACTTGAGGAACACAAGCCCGACATCCTCGGCATGTCCGCCCTGCTGACCACCACCATGCCTTACATGAAGGTGGTGATTGATGCCCTGGTGGAAAAAGGCATGCGTGAGGACTACATCGTGCTGGTTGGCGGTGCGCCGCTGAACGAGGAGTTCGGCAAGGCAGTCGGGGCGGATGCCTATTGCCGGGACGCCGCCACCGCCGCCCGCACGGGTGCCAGCCTGCTGGCGGAGCGCCGGGCCGCCTGAATCATGCAGACCCCGCAGCACCCGGTCCCCGGATCACAGGCTACCGTCACGGCAGCAGTCGAGGGTACGGTACCGGTACCTCCTGAGGTACTGGTCATTGCCTGCGGGGCGCTGGCCCGGGAAATTCTGGCACTGCGTGAACTCAATGGCTGGGCACACCTGAAACTCACCTGCCTGCCGGCGGAACTGCACAACCGCCCGGAACGGATTACCGAGCGGGTACGGGAACGGATACGGCACTACCGGCAATCATTCGCCGGCATTTTTGTGGCCTATGCCGACTGCGGTACCGGAGGCGGGCTGGACCGGATGCTGGCGGAAGAAGGGGTCGAGCGCCTGCCGGGTGCCCACTGCTACCAGTTTTTTGCCGGACGGCAGGACTTCGAGCAGCTGGCGGAACAGGAGCCGGGCAGTTTTTACCTGACCGATTTTCTGGCACGTCATTTTGAGCGGCTGGTCATCAAGGGGCTGAAACTGGACCGGTATCCGGAACTGATGCCACAGATTTTCGGCCACTACCGGCGGCTGGTCTATCTGTCCCAGAGCCGTGACCCTGAACTGCTGCAGGCGGCGAAACAGGCCGCAGCCAGACTTGGACTGGCCTTTGAGCACATCCATACCGGGTATGGCGAGCTGGAAACCAGTCTGCATGTTCAATCCCTCAGGCGGGCCTCAATCCCCTGAGTTTCCCGGACAAGGGGGGCTTCATGCCACAAAAGATCATCGTCTACTGGAGGGATATTCCCTCACAGGTCACCATCCAGCAGGGGCGTACCAAAGGCAAATGGCTCATGAGCCAGCGCTTTCAGGAGGCCATCGACCGGGCCGCGATCCGGGCCGGCAAGGCCGATACCGACAGTTACGTGGCCGAGTGGCGGCGTGAGACCAGTGACTATGCCTGTGACGGCGAGCTGGAAGCCTGCGCCCGGGCCGAGGTGGCGCTGCTGGAAGCCGCGTTTCCGGAGGCGCTGCTGAACCGCATGGTCAACAACGGGGGCCTGACACCCGACAGGCAGGGAGCCTGACATGTACCGCATGCGCCGCTGGTCAGCCCGACATGCCGCTGCCCTGCACCACCTGTACGACCAGGTTGAACGTGGTCTGGCAAAAATTTTTCCCCGCCTGCAGCAGGCGGGCCTGCCAAAAACTGAAAAAGTCATCCTGTGGGTGGAAAAACCACTCAAGCAGTTCCTGTTTGACTCCCAATCCTGCGGCCAGTGCACGCTCGGTTCCACCGGCATGTCCTGCCCCATGAACTGCCCCAAGACCCTGCGTAACGGTCCCTGCGGCGGGGTACGTCCGGGGGGCAAGTGCGAGGTCAAACCGGAGATGGACTGTGTGTGGGTGGTGGCCTGGGAAGGTACCCGGCACCTCAAGCCGGAGCAGCGTGCCCTGCATATCGTGCAGCCGCCGCTGGATGCCCGCCTCAAGGGCCGGTCGGCCTGGCTGCGGGCTGCCGCACAACGGGCAATGCAGCAGAAACCGGGAGTACAGCCGTGAATACCATGAATACCATGAATACCGTGAGCACCTTGACACCCGATGTGACGCTGGAGCAGGCGGGCACGGCCCTGCTGGATGATCCGCAACCGTTTGACCCGCTGGATTACAGCAGGGAACCGCCACCGGGCTACAACCTGCCCATTCTGCCGCATCATGTCTCTCCCGGACGGCTGGAGCGGGTATTGCGGGCCGGCAGGTTTGCCGTCACTACTGAAATCGCCCCGCCCGACTCGGCTGATCCGGAAGAGGTGTATGAACGCGCACGCGTGTTCGAGGGCTGTGTGGATGCCATGAACGCCACCGACGGCTCCGGTGCGCATTGCCACATGTCGAGCGTGGGCATGTGCTCACTGCTGACCCGCAAGGGCTATGCCATGGTGATGCAGGTATCCTGCCGCGACCGTAACCGCATTGCCATTCAGGGCGATGTGCTCGGGGCTGCGGCCATGGGCGTGGCCAACATCATGTGCCTCAGTGGCGATGGGGTGCAGTCCGGTGATCATCCGGAAGCCAAACCGGTGTTCGACCTGGATTGCATGTCGGCCCTGAACATCGTGCGCATGATGCGTGATGAAAGCCGCTTTCTGAGCGGGCGCAAACTCACCAGCCCGCCGCATGTGTTTCTGGGGGCAGCCGCCAACCCGTTTGCCCCGCCTTATGACTACCGCCCCCTGCGACTGGCCAAGAAGATCGAGGCCGGCGCGCAGTTTGTCCAGACCCAGTACTGCTATGACGTGCCGATGTTCCGGCGTTACATGGAACAGGTCCGTGAGCTGGGGCTGCATGAAAAGGTGTTCATACTGGTCGGGGTCGGGCCGCTGGCTTCGGCCAGAACCGCCGAATGGATCCGGAGCAATGTTGCCGGCGTGCATATCCCCGACAGCGTGATAGCCCGTCTCAAAGGGGCTCAGAACCCGAAGCAGGAAGGCATCCGGCTGTGTGTGGACATCATCAATGAAGTGAAGGAGATTGAGGGTGTGCACGGGGTGCATATCATGGCCTACCGGCAGGAGCAAAGCGTACCCGAAATCGTGGAGCGCTCCGGAGTACTCGGGGGACGTGTGCCCTGGCATCCGGGGCTGGTAAAACCGTAATCCGGTCTGACGGCCCCTGCCCCGTAAGGGGAGGGCGACAATCAGACCGGACTTTTGACATGCAAGGATTTTTCGACCATGACTGAAACAGTAATTACCTCACCGAACCGGGAAGTCCGCATCGGTTTCGAGCGGCCTTTTGTGATTATCGGCGAGCGCATCAATCCGACCGGGCGCAGGATTCTGGCCGAAGAGATGAAAAACGGCGATTACAGCCGGGTGGAAGCCGATGCGCTTGCGCAGGTGGAAGCCGGGGCGCAGATGCTGGATGTGAATGCCGGGATTCCGCTGGCGGATGAACCGAAAATCCTGGCCGAAGTGATCCAGCTGGTGCAGCGGGTGACGGATGTGCCGCTGTGCATTGACTCCTCCATTATCGACGCCCTGGCTGCCGGACTGGCCGTTTATCAGGGCCGGGCACTGGTGAACTCGGTTACAGGCGAGGATGAAAGCCTGGAACGGGTGCTGCCGCTGGTGGCGAAACATGGCGCATCCGTGGTGGCGATTTCCAATGATGAAACCGGCATTTCCCAAGACATCAATGTGCGTTTCAATGTGGCTAAAAAGATTGTCGAGCGCGCCGCTGATCATGGCATTTCCCGTGACCGCATTGTGGTTGACCCGCTGGTGATGCCGATCGGGGCCATCAATACCGCCGGTAAGCAGGTACTGGCACTGGTATCACGGCTGCGCAATGAGCTTCAGGTGAATACCACCTGCGGGGCTTCCAATGTCAGCTTCGGCCTGCCCAATCGCAACGGCATCAATGCCGCCTTTCTGACCATGGCCATGGGTGCGGGCATGACCTCGGCCATCACCAGCCCCCTGCATGCGGAAGTGATGCAGGCGGTACTGGGTGCGGATGTCATGCTCGGGCATGATCCGGACTGCATGAGCTGGATCCGGAAATACCGCGAACCGGCCCCGGAAGGTAGTGGTGCCCGTGGTGAACGTGAAGGTCGCCGGCGGCGGCGCGGGTAGGCTCACCAGAACCTGCAGACAGTGATATTGCACCACCTTTCCCGCCATAGTATGGTTGCGGATTGAGCCTGCAGGGCCTTGCGCATCACACCAACCATCAACAGGATAAACAGGTAAGGCGGCCGGCCCTGTCCTGCAGGAAATGGCGGCCACCTTATCCAGGGAATAATCATGACACAAGCGATGGATTTAGCCCGTGCCGTTTTTCTGGAGCCGCACGGGCTGGACGGGGACAAGCTGGAGCAGGTGCTCTCCCGTCTGGTTGCTTCCGATACCACCCTTGCCGACCTGTATTTCCAGTCTGCCCGCTATGAAGCCTGGGGGCTGGAGGAAGGCATTGTCAAAAGCGGCAGCTACAGCATTGAGCAGGGCGTCGGCGTCCGTACCGTGTGCGGGGAGAAAACCGGGTTTGCCTATACCGATGAAATCAGCCTGCCGGCCCTGATGGATTCCGCCACAGCCGCCCGGGCCATCAGCCGGGCCGGACAGTCCGGCAGTATCCGCATGGCAGCACAGGTTCCGGCAGCCAGTGCACGTTACGGGATCGATGATCCGCTCAAATCCCTGTCCGAACAGGACAAGATTGAGCTGCTGCACCGGATTGATGCACGGGCACGGGCCATCAGCCCGCATGTGCAGCAGGTGATGGCCAACCTGATGGCCGCGCATGAAATCATTCTGGTGGTGGATGAACAGGGGCACCTGCGGGCCGATGTGCGTCCGATGGTACGCACCAATGTTTCCGTGATCGTGGAGCGTAATGGTCAGACCGAGAGCGCCATGGCCGGCGGTGGGGGGCGCTTTGATCTGGACTGGTTCCTCAATGGCGACAAGGCGCTGCAGTTCGCGGATGAAGCCGTACGCAAGGCCTTGATCAACCTGGATGCCCAGGCGGCACCAGCCGGCAGCATGACCGTGGTGCTGGGTTCCGGCTGGCCGGGAGTGCTGCTGCATGAAGCCATCGGGCACGGACTGGAGGGCGATTTCAACCGCAAGGGGACTTCGGCTTTCTCCGGACGCATCGGTGAACAGGTGGCGACCAAAGGCATTACCGTGGTGGATGACGGCACGCTGGAGCAGCGCCGGGGTTCACTCACCATGGATGATGAGGGCACACCGACAAACTGCACGACCCTGATCGAGGACGGCGTGCTCAGGGGTTACATGATGGACCGCCAGAATGCCGCCCTGATGAACACGCATTCCACCGGTAATGGCCGTCGCCAGTCCTATGCCCATCTGACCATGCCGCGCATGACCAATACCTACATGCTGGCCGGCCCGCACGATCCGCAGGAAATCATCGCCTCGGTGGACAAGGGCATTTACGCCGTGAATTTTTCTGGTGGCCAGGTGGACATCACCTCGGGCAAATTTGTATTTTCGACCTCTGAAGCCTATCTGATTGAAAACGGTAAAGTCACCCGGCCCCTGAAGAATGCCACCCTGATCGGTAACGGTCCGGATGTGCTCACCCGTGTGAGCATGGTCGGCAATGATCTGGCCCTGGATGACGGTATTGGGGTTTGTGGCAAGGACGGACAGAGCGTACCGGTCGGCGTGGGGCAGCCGACCCTGCGTGTGGACGGCCTGACCGTGGGTGGAACAGCGACAGGTTGAGAGCCAAAGGACACAACATGATAGAACTGGACAACCGGGAAGCGCTGGGGGCGGAATTCCAGACCCTGGCACAGGATTTCCTCAAGGCCGCCAAAGCCAAAGGTGCGACTGCCGCTGAAATCGGTATCGACAAGGGCACCGGCCTTTCGGTCGCGGTGCGTATGGGTGAGGTCGACAAGCTCCAATATCACCGTGACCAGGGGGCGAGCATCAGTGTCTATTTCGGGCACAAGAAAGGCTTTGCCTCCAGCGGTGACCTGTCGCCAAAGGCATTGACCGATGCACTGGAGGCCGCCTGCAATATCGCGCGTTTCACCGCTGAAGATGAATACAACGGGCTGGCTGATCCTGAACTGATGGCTCGGGAGATTCCCGAGCTGGACCTTTACCATCCCTGGGACGTTGACGCGGCACGTGCCATCACCCTGGCCCAGGAGACCGAACAGGCAGCCCGCGACCACGATGCACGCATCACCAACAGCGAAGGTGCGGAGGTGGACAGTTATGCCGGGCTGGGTGTCTACGCTAACAGCAACGGTTTCAGCGGTATCACCAGCAGTACCCGCCATACCGTCAGTTGCGCGGTGGTCGGTCAGGAAGGCAGCGCCATGCAGCGTGATTACTGGTACAGCAGCCATTGCCTGCCGGCACGGCTGGAGCCGGCAGCAGCCATCGGCCACAAAGCGGCAGAACGCACCCTGCGCCGCCTCAACGGGCGCAGCCTGTCCCCACGCACGGTACCGGTGCTGTATGTACCGGAGCTGGCCAAGGGGCTGGTGGGAACGCTGGTATCCGGCATCAGTGGCGGGGCCCTGTACCGCAAGGCCACCTTCCTGCTCAATTCGCTCGGGCAGCCGGTATTCCCGGATTTTGTGCAGCTGTCCGAGCGTCCGCACTTGCCCTGCACACTCGGCAGCCGGGCCTACGATGCTGAAGGTGTCGCCACCTTTGACCGTGAAATCGTCGAAGACGGACGCATTCAGGGCTATTTCCTCGGCAGCTATTCGGCCCGCAAGCTCGGCATGCGGACCACTGCCAGTGCCAGCGGGGCCTCGAACCTGATTCTGCACGATACCGGGCAGGACTGGCAGGGCATGCTGGATGCCCTCGGGACCGGCCTGATGGTCACGGAGCTGATCGGCAGCGGCATCAACATGATTACCGGTGATTATTCCCGCGGGGCTGCCGGGTTCTGGGTCGAAAATGGCGAGGTCCAGTATCCGGTGGAGGAAATCACCATCGCCGGCAACCTTAAGGATATGTTCCGTGACATCCGGGCTATCGGTAATGATGTCGACCTGCGTGGCCGTATCCAGAGTGGCTCGGTCCTGATCGGGGGCATGACCGTGGCCGGCCAGCAGGCAGGTTGAACAAGCCTTTCAGGGCTGGTTTTCCGGTCCTGATGGGCCAGGTAAATGTTGCAGTCCGGTTTTGATTTGGGTATAGTTCACACCCTCACAGCAGGCATATAGCTCAGTTGGTTAGAGCACCACCTTGACATGGTGGGGGTCGTTGGTTCGA
>JAGRJD010000173.1 GCA_020442915.1 Thiothrix sp.
CTTCTTACAAATGGGGCTTGCGGGCGGGTATTGAGCAGGGTCGTGAGGAAGGCAGCCGTATGGAACGGCTGCGGCTGGCCCGGGAACTGCTGCCACTGCTGGACGACCAGACCATTGCCTTGACCACCGGTTTGAGCCGGGAAGTGGTGGCAGCGTTACGGAAGGACTGAGCGGGCAGCCGCACCGCATCGTGCTGCGCCTGCGGGAACTGCCGGGCGAGAACGAAAACGGGTTCCGCAACTACTTTGAAATGCTGGAAACGCTGGCCCAGAACCGTGATTTACAGCCCCGGATTGAGGAGGCCGAGAAAATGTTGACCGAAGTGGATATGACCCAGTTTGCTTCTTACAAACGGGGCCTGCGGGTTGGTATTGAGCAAGGTCGTGAGCAGGCTCGTGAGGAAGGCCGTGAGGAAGGTTCCCGCCTGGTGCGGGTGCGGGTGGCCCGGGAGCTGCTGCCACTGCTGGACGACCAGACCATTGCCCAGGCCACCGGATTGAACGTGGAAGTGGTGGCGGCGTTACGCCGGGATGCCTGAAGCCAGCCTCTTTTCATGGCCACTTTCTCCTTCCTGGCTGTCCTGACTTTGCAGGATCAGGCCGTGCCCTGCCGTCCCGTTTTTCTTTTGATCCCGCTTTCTCCCGCCGGCTGCTGACCGGTCGGCCCTGATCCGGCAGGGTCGTCCCCTGCCCACGGGTCAGCCCCTACCTGATTTTCTTCCTGCTGTCAAATCTTCGGTTTCCGAAGCCCGCTCCGTTTTTGAATGTTGTGATTTTTCTGCCGCAAACCGGCAGGATGAGCCGGTCACGATGACGGATAACAAGGCAGGAAGCCGAAACAGAACGGATGGCGGTGTCCCTGTGCAAGGACCGGCGGACCGGACAAGACAAGAGCGACCTGCGGCTCGGGGGTGGTCAAATCGCATCATCCGTGAACTCCCCCATCCTTGAGCCGTTTTTTTTTGGAGAAAACAGTTCAAGCATGCAACAGACAAGAATGGTGTCCATGAACCTGTGCCGGCTGGCACGGGTGTTTCTGGCGGTCAGTGAGGTCCGGGTTGCCGGTGTACCGGGCAGGCCGCAGCCGGCTGCCGGCAGGAAAAAGCATGGATAACGACCAGCGGCTGCTGCGCAAACTGGAACAGGAAATGGGACCGGCCATCCTGGATGCGCTGGCGGACCCGGCCTGTATCGAGATTCTGCTGAACCCGGATGGCCGGCTGTGGGTGGAACGCTTCGGGGAACCGATGCAGGTGGCCGGGTCCATGACCGGGGTGAATGCGCTGGCGATGATGGGCACGATTGCCGATGCCCTGGGCACGGTGATCAACCGGAATACCCCCATTCTCGAAGGCGAACTGCCCGGCACCGGCAGCCGCTTTGAAGGCCTGATGCCGCCGGTGGTGGCCGGGCCGACCTTCACCATCCGCAAAAAAGCCTCCCGGGTGTTTACCCTGGCCGATTATGTCCGGCAGGGGGTGATGACCGAACGCCAGCAGGGTGTGCTGGAACAGGCCATCACCGACCGCTCAAACATGCTGGTGGTGGGGGGGACCGGTTCCGGCAAAACCACGCTCACCAATGCCGTGATTGCCGGCATTGTCGGGCGTTATCCGGATGACCGGCTGGTGATCATTGAAGATACGGCGGAAATCCAGTGTGCGGCGGACAATGCCGTGCTGTTACGGGCGAGCCTGGATGTTTCGATGCAGCAACTGCTGAAAGCCACGATGCGGCTGCGTCCGGACCGGATACTGGTGGGTGAGGTGCGGGGCGGGGAGGCCCTGGCCCTGCTCAAGGCCTGGAATACCGGGCATCCGGGCGGGGTGGCGACCCTGCATGCCAATGATGCCCGTGCCGGGCTGGTGCGGCTGGAACAGCTGGTGTCGGAAGCCGGTGTGGTACAGGGGGTGCCGGCCCTGATCGGGGCGGCGGTGAATCTGGTGGTGGTGATTGCCAGGACCCCGGGGGGCCGAAAAATCACCGAGCTGCTGGCGGTCCACGGTTACGTGGATGGCCGGTACGTTGTCAACTCCGTGGAATAACAAACATGAAACTCTGTCATTATCTCGTCTTGCTGGCCCTGCTGGCCGTTAACCCGGTATGGGCCGGGTCCGCTACCGGGCTCCCGTGGGAAACCCCGCTGGAAACCCTGCAAAATTCGTTTCACTACATTGCCTACTTCATCGCCTTCATTGCGCTGGTGGTGGCCGGGGGCATGCTGATCTGGGGCGGGGAACTGTCCGAGTTCGGGCGCCGGATGGTGATGATCGTGCTGGTGGTGGCGCTGCTGGCCGGTGCCGCCGGGGTCATGGGGACCCTGTTTGGCGGCCAGACGGCGCTGGTGTGAATGGCGCTGCAGCGCATGCCCATTCACCGGGCGCTGAACCGGGCGGACCTGATGATGGGGTGTGAACGCACCCCGTTTCTGGTGCTGGCGGTGCTGACCGCGATGTTTCTGGTGGTGATGATGACCTGGGCGACCACGGTGGCGGGCATCCTGCTGTGGTTTTCCGGGCTGTGGGCCTTGCGGGCCATGGCCAAAGCCGACCCGTGGCTGACCACGGTCTATCAGCGCCATATCCGCTATCAGGCGTACTACCCGGCGCGCAGCACCCCGTTTGCGGCCAGCTGGAGCAAAGGCCAATGAAGCTGGCAGCGTATCGCAGCCCGAAACAGGCGCTGCCGGACCTCTTGAACTGGGCGGCCCTGATTGAAGCGGATGTGATCCTGAACAAGGACGGTTCACTGCTGGCCGGTTTCGCGTACCGGGGCCATGATCTGGGCACGGCCTCGGCGGCGGAGCGGAACCAGACCGCTGCGGTGGTGAATGCGGCGCTGGCCTCTTTGGGGACGGGTTGGCTGGTGCATGTGGATGCACGGCGGGTAGCGGCAGCCCGGTACCCGGCTGCGGCGGATTCGCACTTTCCCGACCCGGTCACGGCCCTGCTGGATGCCGAACGGCGGGCGCGGTTTGCCGGGGCCGGCTACTACGTCACCGACTATGTGCTGTGGCTGACCTGGCTGCCGCCGGCGCTGGTACAGGGCAAGGTGGTGGACCTGCTGATCGATGACGGCGGGTTTTCCACTGGCATCCATCAGGAACAGCTGGTGGACCAGTTCCGGCAGCTGGTGGATGTGGTGGCGGACCGGCTGAATGCGGTACTGGAGCTGGTGCGGCTGCAGGAGGATGCCCTGCTGACGGTGCTGCATGGCACCCTCACGGGCCTGTCCCATCCGGTGCGGGTGCCGGCGGTGGCCATGTACCTGGATGCCGTGATCGGGGGCCATGACTTCTGGAGCGGCTTCAATCCGCGCCTGGATGAGCGCTACCTGCAGGTGGTGGCGATTGAGGGATTCCCGTCCGACAGTTACCCGGGCGTGCTGGCGGCGCTGGATTCCCTGCCGCTGGCGTATCGCTGGAATACCCGTTTCATTTTACAGGACGCTGCTGATGCCCAGGGCCGGTTGCGGGCCTACCGGCGCCAGTGGAGCCAGAAAGTCCGTGGCTTTGTGTCCCAGGTGTTCAAGACCAACAGCGGCACCATCGACCTGGACGCGCTGGAAATGGTGGAAAATGCCGAACAGGCCATGGCCGAAGCCAGTTCCGGGCTGGTGCGCTACGGGTATTACACGGCGGTGATCCTGCTCATGGACACCGATCCGGAGCAGCTGGAACGTTCGGCCCGGGATGTGCGGCGCCTGATCAACAACCTGGGGTTTGTGGCGCGGGTGGAAACCGTGAATGCGGTCGAAGCCTGGCTGGGTTCCCTGCCGGGTCACGGGGTCCAGAATGTCCGGCGCCCGATGATGCACACCCTGAACCTCGGGCACCTGCTGCCGCTGTCGGCGGTCTGGGCCGGACGGGATCAGGCACCGTGCCCGTTTTATCCGGCCCCGTCGCCACCGCTGATGGTGGTGGCCACCGAAGGCAGCACCCCGTTCCGGCTCAACCTGCACGTGGGCGATCTGGGGCATACCCTGATGATCGGCCCCACCGGTTCCGGCAAATCCACGGCGCTGGCGTTGCTGGCCGCCCAGTTCCGGCGCTATGCCGGGGCCACCGTATTCGCCTTTGACAAGGGCCGCTCCCTGCTGCCGCTGTCACTGGCGGTGGGCGGACAGCATTTCAACATTACCGGCCACGACGAGGCGGAAAACAGCCTGAAATTTGCCCCGCTGGCCCGCATTGACGACCCGTGGTGGCTGGGCAAGGCCGAAGACTGGTTACAGGGCCTGTTTGAACTGCAGGAGCTGACGCTGACTGCCGGGCAGCGCACCGAACTGCACCGGGCGCTGCTGGCGCTGCGGGAAGGGCGGGGCGAAAAAACCCTCTCGGACCTGCGCATCACGGTGCAGGATCAGGCCATGAAGGAGGCGCTGGAGCCGTACACCCACAGCGGCAGCATGGGCGAGTTGCTGGATGTGGCGGATGACGGGCTGGCGCTGAGTCACTGGGCCTGCTTCGAGATTGAGGAACTGATGAACCGCCATGACCGGGTCCGCCTGCCGGTGCTGCTGTACCTGTTTGCCGTGATTGAACGGTCCCTGACCGGCCAGCCGGCGCTGCTGATCCTGGATGAAGCCTGGCTGATGCTGGGGCATGCGGTGTTCCGCCAGAAACTGCGCGAGTGGTTGAAAGTACTGCGAAAAGCCAACTGCGCGGTGATCGTGGCCACCCAGTCACTCAGTGATGCCGCCGGTTCCGGGATTCTGGACGTGCTCACGGAATCCTGCCCGACCAAACTGTTTCTGGCGAATCCGGAGGCCGGATCGGAACTGAACCAGCCCCTGTACCGCAACATGGGACTGACGGATGCCGAGATACAGGCCATTGCCGGCATGACGCCCAAACGGGAATATTTTGTGAAAGGTGAGGGCAAACGCATTGTCAATTTCGAGATCGGCCCGGTCGGGCTCGCGTTTGTGGGGCGTTCCGATCCGGAAAGCCTGGCGAGCGTGACGGCCCTGCATGCCGCCCACGGTGCGGACTTTCCTTTTTTGTGGTTACAACACGAGGGTATTGCTTATGAACACCTGCTTTGAACGGACCGCCGGCACCACTGCGCTGTCCCTGCTGCTGGCGGGGGTGCTGGCCGCGCCGGTCCCGGTGATGGCCGGTGGGGCCATCGTCGGTGCCACCGAAATGACGCAGCTGATGAACAATGCGGAACTGGTGGGGATTCTGGGGCAGGAGGCCCAACAGTTGCTGCAGCTGGTGGAAAGCTACCAGCTGATGCTGAAGGAGGCGACCCTGCTGCCGGATTTCATGCAGCGCAATGCCATCAATGCGCTGATGGACCTGGCGCGTTCCACCCAGGCGGGCATGGCCATCAGCTATGCCCATGCCACGGTGGCGGATGACCTCAAGGCCGCCTATTTTGACTTCAGGCAGTATGAAGGCTGGCTGGAAACCGCCACCCCGGCCCAACGGGCCAGCCGCTACCAGCAGGTGCTGGAAACCACGTATGACACGGTGACGGCGGCGCTGGAAACGGCCGGGCTGCAGGCCGGGATGTTTGAGGATGAGGCAGACGCGGTAGCCCGGATGCAGGAGCAGATGCGCACCGCCAGCGGGCAGAACCAGATTCTGCAGGCAGCAGGCAGCATTGCCGCCGCCCAGATTGAGCAGACCCAGAAACTGCGCCAGCTGCTGCTGAACCAGACCAACCTGCAGGCCACCGAAGCGGCTGCCGCCGCCGACGAACGGGCCAGAGGCGAAGCGGCGCTGGAACGCAGCAAGCGACGGTCATTGTACCTCGACCCGGACAATGAACGCCCGTTTACCGCCAGTGACATTCTGCCGGGTTCCCACTAGGTAGCAGACGCGTTGGTAAACCGGCCCATGTCAACCGCATCAAAAGAAACATTGCTCACCGGGTTGCTGCTGGTGCTGCTGGTCGTTTCGGCCCCGGCGCTGGGAGGGGAGATGGGCGATGTTATCCGGGACATCCAGTCTGATTTTGCCAGTGCGTTTAACAGCTGGTTCGGGCCGTTGACGGTGGTGGCCCGGAAGCTGCTGTACCTGCTGACGCTGCTGTCGTTCAGCTGGTCGGTGATGCAGCTGGCGCTCAACGGGGCCGGTCTGTCCGAGATGGCCGCCGCACTGGTGCGGGCATTTGTCTGGGCCGGACTCTGGCTCTACCTGATCGAGAATGCCCAGTTTCTGGTCAACAAATTCATTGAAGGCTGGATGTGGCTGGGTGGGCTGGCATCGGGAACCGCCTATAACCTGGAGGTGGCCAAGGTTTTTGAGCGCGGGCTGGATATTGCCGGAAAAATCTATAATGCCAATGACAGTTGGGTCACGCTGGTGGCCTATATCCTCGTGGCCGGGATTGTGATCATCCTGTACGCCCTGCTGGCCGCCTATGCCTTTTTTGTCACGATTGAAATGTATTTTGTGTCGGCGGCAGCCATTATCGTGCTGGGGTTTGCCGGGCTGGACTTCACGGCGGATTATGCCCGGCGCTACCTCAGTTACTGTTTCGCGGTCGGCATGAAGCTGTACGTGATGTTCCTGGTGATCGGGGTCGGGGACAAGTTCGTGAACGACTGGGCCAGCCGTATGGATCATTCCTCCATTGAGGCCGGCCTGAGTCTGGTAGGCATTCTGATCATTCTGCTGATTCTGGTGAAGCTGATTCCGGATGCGGTGCAGGGCATGGTCAGCGGGGCGTCCATGGCCAGTATGGCCAAAAGTAATGCCGCTGTGGGGCAGGCGCTTGGTGGTGTGGCCGGAGCCGCCACCGGCAGCGCTGCGGCGGCCTATCAAGCCTGGAAACTGGGTGGACAGCAATCTGGTGGCAAGGGCGGTCTGGGCGGGGTTGCCAGTCAGGCGGGTCACGCCATGGCCAATCTGGCCAAGGCTACGGCCACCACGGCAGCCGGTCGGGCCATGAACGGCAACCGGGGCGGGGCTTCGTTTACCGGGCAGATGGCGGGCCAGCTGGCGGGCCGGCGGGAAGCCGGGGCGGGTGGCGGCAGTGCTGACCTGAGCCGCCTGATGCCGGGCCTGACCGGGCAGCAGGCATCGGAGCAGGGTGGCAGTATTTCCGGCTCCGGCTCATCCGGGCCGGGTGACACGGCTGCCGGTGCCAGTCAAGCCGGATCAGCCGGCTCATCCGGGGCGGGTGACACGGCTGCCGGTGGCCGTTCGACGGGTACTGCCGCTTCAGGCACCGGGCCGGCCTCCGGTGCATCGGGTGCTGCCGCTGCTGCTGCCCCGGCAGCGGGCAAGGGTGGTTCCTCACCCCCGGCGGGTGGACAGGCGGCTGCCGGTGGCCGTTCGACGGG
>JAGRJD010000174.1 GCA_020442915.1 Thiothrix sp.
CTGCCAGAGCGATCCGCTGCAGCGGCATCCCAGCGGATGTTTTTTCCTGCATCTCTAGGTCCATACGTCGTTCTGAACTTTGATTTTAGGGAATCAGGGGAAATGGGCCGTGTGTGGCGGTGTTTGTGGAATCAGGCCGCCTGTTCGCCCTCCAGCTCGTTGGCCAGTCGCGCCAGTCCCTTGGGCGTGATAGGCGTGGCTGGCTGCAGCCCGGTCAGCCGCCTCGGATTGCAATTCCAGTATGGTGCTGGACAGCGTGATCAGGTCATCAGGGATGATCATCAGGTGCCTCCGTAAAGCCAATGTAATATCTGCCACTGCACAAGGCCGGGGTGTCCGCCTCCACTTTCAGCTCAATCAGCTCTTCCCGCATGGCATTGATGTCGGCATCTTTCACCCTGATCTGATGGATGACCGTGGGCATGGTGTCGCTCCAGATGTCCAGCCAGATATCGGACTCGACCACCGTTGCACCATGCTTTTTGATGACCTGGGCCGCCAGTTCATTGATGGCGGACATTTCCTGGTCTGTCAGGCCGGATTGCTGAAGGATGTTTACGGTGTTCATGATCGTCTGTACTCTCTGTTTGCAGTCATGCCACACCTCACGCTGCTTTTTGCGCGGCAATGGCCGCCAAATCAGGGAAGGCTTCCAGCACTTCACGCTTGATGAAATAGGGCTTTGGCTTCCCTGATTTTGCACCCGGCGACAGGTCAACCAGCGTGAACTGGTTGTTCGTGGTGATATTTTTCCAGACCCATGCCCGGCTCCGGCCCAGCAGTATTCCCGCTTGGTCGGTGGTCAGGATCACATCACTATCTTGGATCGTGTTTGCCGCACTGGCGCGGGAAGACAGCCATTTGTAAATCATGGCCCGGTCAAAGTAATTGGCCCTGCCTATGATCACAGGTGCCGGAAATTTGGAATCTTCCCGGCTGAACCGCCGGATAGTGTGGTTTGATACCGGGAGGATTACCTGCAGTTCTGCAACAGAAATTTTAGTCATATCAGCGTCCTCTTTGTTAAGTGCTGATACGGTATTGTTCACATCCTCATTTCCGGCGACAGGCTATAGCCGGAAAGCCGGAAAGCCGGAAAGCCGGAAAGCCGGAAATCATTCAGCGCCAGCAACCTGTATGTCAGGTGGCTGGATAACATTTTATCCATCGGTGTTAAACAGCGACCCAAAATCAATCGTCACCGGACTGCTCCTGTCACCTGCAATCGTCTGAGTCGGTTTGCCGTGCCCTCGATCCAGTATTGAGTTTGCTGCTGACACGCGGGCCGCTGCAGGGGCGTCCTTGTCCCTCACGATCTCAACCAGCGCCATCAGGGCCTCCTCCGTGTATTCCTGAGCCGCTTCTTTAACTGCGGACGTTGCTTTGTTCGGAGTGCCTTTTGGCCTGCCAGCCCCCGGCCTCTTTCCGCCTCGTTTACTGCTACTCATTTGATTTTCCTTGATTTTTTTTCATATAAAATTGAACTCACGTTTCTGTTTTTTCCCCGTCCGCTTGACCGGGCTATGATTGCTCAACCGTGCACAAACAAACTCAAACGCATTAGCCGGATGTGAATGCTCGCTGGTCTGATTCGGCA
>JAGRJD010000175.1:0-2949 GCA_020442915.1 Thiothrix sp.
TTCAGTGGTGGCATCCAGACCGTGAGTATCGGCAACCTGGCGGATGGTTTGGTTGAGAGTGGATGGCTGAAGGTGGTAGAGGATACCTTCCAGCGGCTGATCTAGGCGCGGTTTGGACCACTGAGATATAATCTTACCCAGTAATCCATGCCTAACCTTTTGTCCTTGTCCCTGTAAAACGGAAGATGAATATACCGCTCTCTTAAGCGTCGAGCTGCCTGTAGCAGCTCTTCTTCCGTGTCCGGTACGAGCCATTTCCGTGAAGAGTCTGTCGCTGACGGGTTCTGTTGATCCATCACCATTTACCTTCTCAAATTGCTTCTTGTCAGGATTGTATACCACCTGCTTTAACTCAGGGACCATGTTCAGCGTATTTTGCATGGTGGTACGCAGCATCTGATCCAGATTATAAATGGTATCGCCGTCTTTCCAGCTTAATGGTGCAACCTGATCTGATTCAGGTTTTAACTGGAGTGGATGCGGTCTTAAGTGATCAGTTGTGCCCCATCGCAAGGCACTGGACAGCATATTTTCAGTCCGGCGTATTTGTGCAATGGGCGAAAGGCCGGATGGATCACCAGCAAATATTTTGCCTGTGTTGTGTGCATAGTCACCAACCATCTGGTACAGCAGATTTCCACCTTCTCCCGGCTGGAATTGAGAAATATCCATGAAAATCTCACGCTTCCCGCCTTTTTCCTCATCGACAAATACTTCCCTGATCTCGCCTCCGGCCACGGGAACCTTTACGCTCCATGTGATGGAATCACGTAGCTCAAAGGATTTTTCTACCCGGATATTCGGGTTGTAATCGGCGGCAATGTCTTCCAGGGACTTCTTGCCGGAGACAGGAAGCTGGAAAGCGTCATCAGACTGAGCAATATATTTCCATGCGGCGGTTAGTTCAGTGTCCTGATCCGTAATATCAGCAGGCTTTCGTCCTGAGATATGGAAGCGTGTGTCCCCTACAGTCCCGCTTCGTCCAGCGCCTCCTGCACCAGCTTCATTAACTCCGGGTTGTCCTGCAGCTTGCGGGCCAGTCGTGCCAGTGTTTCCAGTGCCTGCTGGTCGTCCGACGCTGTTGCTGGTTGTCTCGGCTGTTGTACTTGCGTCTGATTGTTGGTAGGTGTCTCGTTCTGCACGTTGCAATACCTCTTGCTTGGTTGGCACTGGGTTCCCGCCAAACATTCCTTGCTGGTTCGGGTTGCCGTAGGTTTTCAGTTTGTCTGCATAATTGTTCAGAAAGTCGCGTAATTGTGACGGTTTTTTCGCGCCTTCATCCATGCGCCGGATCAGTGATTTTACGGTGTCAGGCGTGTCTCCGAAAGCGTCCTGCTGATTGAGCCAGCTTTCGAGGGTGTTGCCCTGGTCGCGTCGAATCTGCTTGAACAGGCTGAAGCTCTGCACGATGTCCGGCGTAATATCGGCATCATAGACAATCCCCTGCCGGATGCTGTCGCGCATTTCGGCCAGCCTGGGTGCTGCCTGTAATAGTGCCTTGGTGATGTTCACATGATCCGGGTCTTGCGACTCCACCATGTCGGACAGTACCTTGCTGTCACCATAGGCCATGTACATGAGGGCATTGCGTACCCGGCGGGCACCATCAGCCGACACCTTGCCGTCGGCAGTCATGATGCTGTTACGTTCACTCTCCGGCACGGCTGCCCGCAAACGCTGAAACAAGCCGGGTGCGGACTGGAAGTTGATGTCGGCGTTATCGTCGGGGTTGAAATCGCCCAGGTGCTGGATGTATTCAGCGTCGACCTTGGCCTGCTCCAGATCGGACATGCTGGCACCGGTGCCGACATTGGACAAAATGGCTAACTTCCGTGTGTCGGTATTCGAGTCAGTCAGCCTGCGCACCAGTACCGGTTGTTGCATCTGGCCGATGGCTTCAGTATCCAGCCCGAGGCGATGGGCATCGGTCATCAACTGCTGGCGGTAGTTGTCTGCATTGCCCTGTTCGTAGGCTTGCTTCAACCCGGCCATGCGGCCATTGCCCGCTACCAACGTTTGATCCTGCGTCAGTACAGGAGCGCCATCGGTGAACGTGCTGTGCTGGGTATTGAGTCGGCCATAAATCGGGTTGGCAGCAATGCTGTCGACCTGTGCTTGCATCGCTGTGCGGTTGCGGTCACGGTACTGGTTGTCTGCTTTTTCGATAGACGGGCTCAGTGCTGCGGCATCGATGACTTCGTATTCGGCGATGTACTCGTTATTAGCGGCATCGTATAGCGTGGCCTGTCGTCCTGCGAGCGCATCCACAGGGCGTGGTTGCGTAGATGTTGCAGCAGCATTGGCCGGTTGCGCTGGAGCATCCAGCGGGCGCGTTGGGTCCAGTCCAGCATGGGCATTCTCCTGTTGCGGCGATGGTGACGGATGATAGCCCGGATTGATGCGGATGGTGATTTCACCATTGCCGACCTGCACGCCGGGGGCAGGCGTTGTGCTGGTTACGTCCTGCTGAATTGACTCCGGACTGATGGCCGTCGGACCAGGCCGGGTCAGGTAGCCCGGTGGTGGCGGGGTTGCTGGTCGGGTATTTTGCTGGTAGCCGGGTCTGCTGGCTGCGGGCGCGAGCCCCGCCAGTTCACGGTTAGCCTGCGTCACCTCTCTGGCTGCCGCCTCTTCCTCCAATGCGTCGAGCGGGTTCTTGCCAGCGTCAGTATTCTGCTTCGCTTTTGGCTGGTTGTCGGCACTGGCATTCAGCACCGCATCACGCCCCTGAGCATAATATTTTGATGCGGTGGTACCATTGGCGTCCGCACCATCATCACCGGATAACACATAAGCATCTGCGCCACCAGACCCCAGCAGGTGTGCCGCTTTGGCGTAGCCTGCGATCTGCCCGGCATCGGCATCGTCTTGCAGTGCTCCGGACTTGCGCCCGCGTTGAATGTTCAGGTTGGTAAAGTCGATGAATGCCTTGTCCTGCACCGCCCGACT
>JAGRJD010000175.1:3115-3582 GCA_020442915.1 Thiothrix sp.
CCGGAGTAGCCGTAATCATTGATGGCGGACTGATTGCCACTGCTCTCCGTGTTGGCGACTGTGGCAACATAGGCGCGGGTCTGATCTGCCGTCAGGCCTGCAATGGTTGCTTCTTCAGGGGCATCGGCTGGCCTATTGTTTTTACTCCTGCGACCACCCATCATGTGCGCCAGTGTATTCATGAAGGCCCCGGCTGCGGCACCACCGGTTCCGGCTTCCGCCCCGCCCTCCCAGATGTCCCGCTCCGGGTCGTATTTCACGATACCGTTGGCAATCCAGTTCTGAGCCAGTGTCTGGGCTGTTTCGGTGATGCCTTCGGATGCGCCGCCCAGTATGGCTTTCTTTAGCCAGCCGCCGGTTGATTCATCCAGCGCCTTCAGGCCCATGCTCTTGGCCAGCCTGCCGCCGGGTATCGCATCCGCCAGCGACAGAGATGAGTTCAGGAACGTCACGTTGGCCAGTTGCTG
>JAGRJD010000175.1:3699-5126 GCA_020442915.1 Thiothrix sp.
GCCACACCGCCAACAGCAACGGTGCCCAGCGTCCCGAGGGCGCTGCCGATGGCGGACGGGATGACCTGCGGGTTTTCCACGCTGCTGACATCCTTGACGGCCTGTCCGGCCTGATAGATGGGGTCAGAGCCAATGCCCATGAACTCCGGGAACAACTCCTGCATCGCTCTGACCTGTGCCGGTGTGTAATAGGTCGGCAGCCAGTCGCCCTCCTGCCAGCCGATGGTTCCCAATACTGCATCCAGTGCATGACCCGCATCGGAGATACCGGATATTGAGCTACCGACTGACTGACCGGCCCCATGGACCACGCTGCGAGGTATGCTGGCCTGTTGGGGTTCGGGTGCTGCCCCCTGTTGTGCGGCAGTGGCCTGCGGGTTGGTCAGTGCATCCCAGTTACGGGCGAATGTGGTGCTGTCCTGCCCGGTGAAAAACCGGTTCTGGATGGTGTCGGCCATCGCATTTGCCTGAATGGGCGATACCCCGCGTTTGGTGAGGTCGTTTTCGTAATGTTTGGCATACGTTTTCCCCAGCTCTTCAAAATCGGCATCCGGGTTCTGTCCGGTCATTTGCACGAATTCCAGCGGGGTCGGGAAGCGGCGCGGGTTTTTGGCATCCTCGTCAGTGAGGATGGCCGGGTCATAGATGGCGTATTGGGTGGCGAGATTCAGCAGGCCAAAATCAGCTTGTTCGTTCACGGTCAGATCACTTCGTCCATCAGGGTGTAAATGTGTTGCAGCAGTTTTTCGTCACTCACAGGCACGGATTCCCTTTTAGGTCCGGCTCGCAGCTTCAGAAAGCCTTGCGCATCCAGAAATGGATTGGCGGGCTGTGCTCCGCTCATGATTGCGTTATCGAGACGTTGGTTCAGGGTTGCGCGGGTGCTGTCACTGATGCGGTAACGCTTGCCGGTTTGTGCGTCGTACTGGCTGGCGGCAAACAGGGACATGACCGGTTCATCCGGGTTGCTGATACCGACTGCGCGAGCCGATTCCCGGCTGATGCCGGTGATGTTGCCGGTGTCGCCTGCCGACTCCATGCGGGCAATCAGCCCCTCGGGGTCAGGGTGGCCCTGATTCGCCAGTGTAGTCATGGCCCAGAGCAGGCCAGAATTATCGAGGCGCATTGGTTCCACCTTTCAGTGCTGACCAGACAATGTTGAAAGCCTGTGCCTCTGCTGCGGTTGGTGGCGTTTGCGACATGATTTTCATCCTCCCGCTGTTGGCCAGATCAATCATGGACTTTGTAATGCCCGGCATCCCCATGGCCGCATTGAAATCGATCATTACGGGGGCATTCTGCACCGGATTCGGCATAACCGCCGTCGATCCGGGTGGAGTCAGGTAGCCGGAGGGTGATTGTGTGGCGGGTGCCCCTGCTGCCACCGGAGCCGATGCCCGTTGATTCGGACTGACGAATGTCGTCGG
>JAGRJD010000176.1 GCA_020442915.1 Thiothrix sp.
CCATGGCTTGATGGATTCAAAAGGTATTGGCGGGATGATAACAATGGGGTTTATGAGGGCTTTTTGTGGTGGGTTTGGGGAAAGTTGGGGGGGGTGAATGTGGTGGGATTTGTGGTGGGATATGTGGTGGGATATGTGGGGGGATATGTGGGGGGATATGTGGGTTTGACGAGTAACAAATCCGGCGCGGCATGCTGGAAGGTTGACAATCAATTCATTTAGGTTGACAAACAATCTTTGTAAAGTTGACAATCAAGCCAATAGCTAAGGAGCGCCCCATGTCGACCATCCGGAAACGCGGAGAAGAAATTAGTCAGTTCATCATTGATCGGGTTGCCGAGCAGCCCGACAACATCGCCATGCAGGTGTCCACTGAGTTTGGCATATCCAGACAATCGGCCAACAAGCACCTGAAGCGGATGGTAGAACAAGGCATCCTGTGTGCGACAGGGGAAACAAAAAGCCGCCAATACCAGTTTTGCGCCTTAAAAACCTGGAATAAAACTTACCGTCTTGGTGACGGCCTGACTGAAGATGTAGTGTGGCAGGAGTTGTCACCCCAATTGGGTGAGTTGCCCGATAACGTCATGGACATCTGGCATTACGGCATAACTGAAATGTTCAATAACGTTATCGATCATTCCAAAGGAACCCGTGCACTGGTGACTTTTGAGAAAACAGCAGGCTACTCCGTGGTTGTCATCAGTGATGACGGCGTTGGTATTTTCAGGAAAATTCAGGCTGCCGAGGGATTGCATGATACCCGCCATGCTGTTCTGGCACTGGCAAAAGGCAAGCTGACGACTGATCCGGATAACCACACCGGCGAGGGCATATTTTTTTCTTCCCGTGTGTTTGATCGGTATCGCATATTTTCCGAAGGTGTCTTTTTTGCCCATGACTTCGATACAACAGAAGACTGGATCGTCAGGCATGCTCACAGTGACACCGGCACGCATGTGTTAATGTGCCTGAAGAACAATACCGCCAGAACCTTAAAACAGGTGTTTGACCGCTTTACCGATGATGATTACCGGTTTTCAAAAACGGTTGTTCCTGTGCGACTGGCTGAATACGGGGATGACAAGCTGGTTTCCCGGTCACAAGCCAAGCGCGTGCTGGCCGGGCTGGAAAAATTCAATGTTGTCCTGTTGAATTTCGAAGGTGTTGATAGTATTGGGCAAGCCTTTGCTGATGAGGTGTTCCGGGTTTATGCAAAACGCAATCCTCACATCCAGTTATCGGCAATCCATACCTCGGAAGAGGTCAATCACATGATCAGCAGGGCAACCAGTCCCTGATGGTGAAGCAGCCGGGGCTTTCCGGCTATGGCCTATCGACCAAAATTGTTATGTGGTAAGTGTCCACAAACCCGGCCCTGAACTGGCCATTTTTCCTGATTCCATAAAATCAAAGCCCGGACGAGCTACCAACTCATCCGGGCTTTTTTATTCCTGTCGCGGCGTTGGTGCGCCCGGCGGGGTGATTAATCCTTACCGAGAGGATCAATGCAATGGATGTTATCAAACTGGCGCTGGAGTTGGCAAAGATGGCGGGAAATTCTGAGAAATTAAGCGGAAAACGATTTGCTGCGCTGCTGCTTACAGTGGTTGCCATCGTTCTGATCTGGCGCTTGCCGGAAATCATCGCAGCACTATGAGCACCTGCACCAATACCAGCAAAGGCGCAAAAGGCGCGGTACTGGACCCGGCGAGCTGGGCCAGCTTCTTGCCGGACATTATCCCGTTTGTCTCCAGTCCGAAAGAGGACTACCGCCGCCCACCGGATAACCTGATCGTGCATTTTGCTCGACTGGCCGCGCAGGAATTTCTGCAGGACAGTACCCTGTTGCGGGATAAGTTCTGTTTCGATCTGCAATGCGGGGTGGACACCCTGCCGTTGCCAGTACCGCCGGAGCGGGAGCTGCTGCATGTACACAGCCTGTCGGTCAGCACCGAGGCGGTCAGCCTGTGCGGAAATCGCTGTCTGGAGTGGGATGACGGGTGTGGCGGCTGCCCGATGCCAGAGACGGCGCGGGTGGTCGGGTTCGAGTATGATTCCTTTGCCGGTGAACTGCGCCTGCCATTCGCACCCACGGGGGATGCCCGTAACGGCTTCTGTGCCAGCTACAGCTACACCATGGATTTGGGCCGCTGCGATGTGCCGGAACTATTGCAGGGCCAACAATGGCGGCGGGCGGTACGCGCTTACACCCTCAAGCACCTGTATGCCATGGATGACATGGACTGGGGCGACAAAGCCTATTTCGGCAAGTATGAACAGGAAGCGGCGCACTGGGCCGCCAAGGGCCGCATGCAGGCCGCAAACAACGGGGTGACAC
>JAGRJD010000004.1 GCA_020442915.1 Thiothrix sp.
TTATGGATCAGCGTGAACAGTTACATCACCATCAAGGTGTTTCAGGCCGATGAGTTGTCCGGCGAACTGCGGGTTGATCCCCAGGGCAATATATCCATGCCGCTGATCGGCACCATTCTGGTCAAAGGGCTGGACCAGTTCCAGCTCGAAAAAAAACTCGCGGCCCAGCTGGGGGAAAAATACCTTCAAGACCCGCAGGTTACAGTAACAGTCAAGGAAGCCACCACCCAACGTGTCACAGTTGAGGGTGAGGTCAACAAAGCCGGAGTGTTCCCGATTCAGGGCGATATTTCCGTGTTGCAGGCGGTAGCGCTGGCCGGGGGACTCAGCAATCTGGCTGACCCAACCAAAACGGTATTGTTTCGTAAACAGGGGAGCAGCATGAAAGCCTATCACGTTGATCTCGATCAGATCCGCAAAGGCCAGACACGCGACCCCTATATCCGCAATGATGACCGCATCATCATCGCCCGCTCCGGCAGCCGTTACTGGCTGCGGGAAATCGGCTCCATTGTCACCCCGTACCGTTTCCTTACTCAGTAATTCTTCACTCAGTAAACTGACAACAACCTGATAGAACGACGATAACCATGAACGATTCGGCCCCGAACGGCGTACTGTATCCCCAGGCTTCGGACAATCTGCCCCAGGCACGGCAGGGACATGATCTGAAACACTATGATTATCTGGAGCAGCAACAGCAGGATGATGATGACGACGAAATCGACCTGAAAGAGTTATGGCAGATTATTGTTCGGCGCAAGTGGCTGATTCTGACCATTGCCCTGCTGGTATTCACCATTACCACCCTGGCCACCCTGATGATGACCCCAATCTACCGTGCCAGTGCCACCCTGCAGATCAATCCGGATGTCAGTCAGATTCTGGAATATGATGTCAGTGCTCAGGGAGCTCAGGCCTCCATCGGCAAGGATTACTACCAGACCCAGTACGAGCTGCTCAAAAGCCGGCTGCTGGCCGGACGGGTGATTGAGGAATTGAATCTGGAGCCCTACCTGAAAAAATCCGAGGGTGAAGAACTCGCGCGCCCCTTCTTCGCGGACACACTGGATGAAATCAGCGCCTATGTTGCCGCCCTCAAAAACGGCCTGCTGGCTGATAGCAGCGAAGGGGATCAAAACCCGACAGACGGAATACCGGGACAGTCAGAAGTCATTCAGGGAGAGACGCCCTTGCCCAATCTGTTGCTGGAAAACGTATCCATTGAGCCGGTTAAAAACTCCCAGATCGTAGTGCTGAATTATGACGACCCCGACCCGGAACGGGCTTTCTCGATTGCCAATACCATGGCGACGAGTTTTGTTGAGCTGAATATGGAACGCCGCCGGGAGGCCGCCCGTTATGCAGAAACCGCTATCGCGGGTGAAATGATCACTGCCCTGAGTAAACTGCGTGAGAGTGAGACCGCGCTGAACAATTATGCCAAAGAGCAGGATATTATCGTCACTGATGATAAAAGGTCGCTGGCGGACCGGCGGGTGCAGGAGCTGACTACCGCTATATCCAAGGTAGAGCAGGATCGGATCAAGGCCGAGAGTGAATATAACCAGCACCAGTCCCAAGCCGCCTCCTCTGCTCTGGATAACCCCGCCATGCAGCAGATGAAGCAGGCGCTTGCCAAACTGGAGAGTGAATATCAGGCCAAAATGAAATCCTCCAGTGCATTTGATGACCCCACCATTCGGGTACTCAAACAGCGTCTGGCCGAGTTGCAAAGTCAGTATCAGGCCGAACTGAAAGCTTCAAAAACCTTCGATAATCCGGTAGTGCGCAGCATGAAAGAGCAGCTGACCCGACTACAGGCCCAATACGAAGGTGAACTTAAAGGCTCAGCGGCGAACGACAATCCGACCGTCCGCAGCCTGCGGGAGCAGCAATCCCGCCTGCAGGCCCAGTATCAGGCCGAACTGGCCTCCAGCACTGCTCAGGACAGCCCGGTCATTCGTACCATGAAGCAGCAACTGGCCACTTTACAAAGCCAGCTGCAGGGGGGTAGCAGCTCAGCCAATGCCTTCGACAACCCCACCATCCAGAACCTGAAACAGCAGCTGGCCACATTCAATGGTGAATATCAGCAGAAGCTCCAGATATACAAGCCAGCCTACCCTATCATGGTACAGTTGAAGCAGAAAATTGATACCATTCGCCAGCAGCTCAATCAGGAAAACCAAAGTGCCAAAAGCAACCTGACTCAGCAGATCCGCCAGCTGCAGACCGACATTGCCCGGGAAACCGGTGCCCAGTCCTCCACCACTCGCGCCAATCTCAAACAGCAGATTGAGCAGCTTAACCGGGAAATCAGCCAGCAGTATCGCGCCATTGAAACCAGTACCCGCGCCAACCTGAAGCAACAGATTGACGAACTGACCCAGAGTATTGCCACTGAATCCTCCCTGGTACGCAATACCACCCTGAACAACCTCAAGTTGCAGATTGAACAGCTGCAACGCGATATCGCACACGAGTCACGCATGCTGGACATCAACACCCAGACTGATCTGGGTCAGCAGATTGCCACCTTGCGGGCCAAGATTGCCACTGAAAGTGGCACTATCAATGACACTGTAGCAGCGGACCTCAAAGGCAAACTGGATGCCGCCCGCGAACAGGAGGTTGCTTTGGGCAGCGAGCTGTCGCAGGCTAAACTGGCACTGATTGACCTGCGAGATAAAAACATCGACTACAATGAGCTGGCCCGGCAGGTGGAAACCAACCGCAATATCTATACCGGCCTGCTGGAACGTCAGAAGCAGGTTGGTGTCGCTGGCGGAATTGGCAACAACAATATCTCTGTAGTTGACTCTGCAGTTATCCCCTATGACGTCTACAAACCGAATACCAAACTCAATCTTGCCTTGGGAGCAGTGTTGGGAACCTTTCTCGGGGTTGTTATGGCCTTCCTGCTGGAGTTCATGGATGATCGCATCAAGAGTGCTGCCGATCTGGAAAGGTTGGTGCCGGTGCCGGTATTAGGTTTGATCCCACTGGCCAAGCAGCGAGGCTCCAGCAGCAAGTTGGCCATGATGACCCAGGACGATCCACGCTCGCCCATGGCGGAAGCCTACCGTTCCTTGCGTACCAATCTGACCTTTGCCACCAGCCATGGTGCTCCACACATCATGGCCGTGACCAGTTCGGCATCCAGTGAGGGCAAGTCGACCAGTTGCATCAATATCGGTACCGCTTTTGCCCAAATCGGCAAACGAGTGTTGCTGATTGATGCCGACCTGCGCAATCCATCAATTCACAAACTCTTGGGCATGCCCGGCCAAGAGGGCTTTACCAACTTCCTGACCGGTCAAATAACGCTGGATACCATCATTCATGACAGCCCGATCCCCGGGATGTCGGTGATCACCGCTGGTCCAATTCCACCCAATCCGGTAGAATTGCTGAGTAGTCACCACATGGACAAGGTATTTGAGCTGATTAGTGATAACAGCAATGGTAACTACTTTGACATGATTTTGTTTGACATGCCGCCGGTACTGGGACTGGCCGATGCCTTGATTATCACCAGCCGGGTGGAAGCTACACTATTGGTAGTAGCCATGGGCGAATCGCGCAAGCAGGTTCTACAGGGAGCTTGGCAGCGCCTTAAACTTGCACGTGCCAATATCGTCGGCATTGTCAGCACCAAGGCCCGCCAGAGCGCCGGCTATGGTTACCATTACAGCTATGAATATTATGGCTACGGCTCCAAAAATCATAAATTGTCCCATGCCACCTGAGCAATACGATCAACAGGATTGCCGGATTCCAGACACGCCTGAGAAGAGGATGCGCCTATCAGTATGCAGCAGTCACTGGTAAACTCAGGTCATGCGTTACCTGAGCAACTGTTCGGTGGACGTTATCAAGCCACCACTTTCTTTTCTGAAACCAGTCTGGCCTGTTATTTTCAGGTCGAAGATACCAGCCTGCTGGAGTCGGAAGTTTCGGAATCCGGCAGCCATTATCTGCTGTGTCTGCTGAAGCCATCGTTAAGCCATCACCCTTATTTTGCGGAGCTGGTGTTTCGGGTGCTGCAGCGTTTGCAAACCAGCACGGTTTTACAGCCGGTGCTGGACATGGGACAGAACAGTCATGGCATCTGGTATGTTAGCACTGCTCCTCAAGGAGTGAGTTTAAGCACCCGCATTGCACAGGCCGGGCGGCAGGGCATGCTGACTACGACCAGCAGCAATATCATGGCACAGATGGTGCAGGCACTGGAGCAACAGTTACCCGCAAATACCTCACATGGCTATCTGGAGCCAGGAGCCATTCATTGCCCGGTATCCGCTGATCACTGCCTGTTGCTGGACCTACCACTGGTGATGGCACTCAAATTGTTGCACCAACAGGTAAAGCGGGGGAATGCCGAGTCAGTTACGTTCCACTCGGCTTATTTGAGTCCGGATGTGGCGCTAGGGAAAGCACCGGTCATGGAAGACGATGTTTTTTCGCTGGCGGCTATCAGCTATCAACTGTTTAATGGCCATGTTCCGTTTCTGAACAACAGCACCATTGAAGCAGGTCTGAAGCGGATTGTGCCACCACCGATTCAGAAGCTGTCGGAAAAGCGCTGGCAGGTGATCAAACGTGGGCTCAGCTACCTGCCCCAGCAGCGTCAACCTTCGGTGCAGGTATTGCTGAAGCAATTCAGCCAATCCAGTTCCGGACTGCTAACAAAAAAATACCTGCCTTATCTGGGTGGGTTTATCGCCTGTCTGCTGGTAGCCAATATTTATCTGTCCGGCCAGTTTTCCAGAGTTACTGGTTGGAGCAGGAGCCCGATACAGAAAGAAAACACACCCACCGCATCCCTGACACAGAAGGAAATCGCAAGAACAACCCCTATTGGAAAGGGATCCGAAACCGCAACCTCTGATCAACTCAGCGGGCAAGTAGCTAAGCTACGGCAACCAATCGGGGCAGAGCTGCCTGTGGTAATTGAGCATCAGCTGGCTGAAAAACAGCAGCACGAAGCCACTCCACAGTTGGCAAGAAAACAAGTGGCTGAAACGGGCCAAGAGGCAGAAACCGAAACAGCTCAGCGCCTTGAAGCGGAACGGCGACTGGCTGAACAACAACGGATGGAAGCCGCCG
>JAGRJD010000052.1 GCA_020442915.1 Thiothrix sp.
TATGGATCAGCGTGAACAGTTACGATCGAAACGCCCTTGCTGGTCACGTGCACCGAAATAGCCCGAACCCAGCTCCCACACCAGATCCCCCCCGTGTTCCAGATGGTAGTCCGACAGCCCCCCCTCCCCGGTGTCATGGTAAAAGCCGCCCTGTTTCGCACCGATATTCAGCGCCCGCACCGCATTGGCCGACAGTGCCCCGAAGCTCATGGCGGAGATGTTGAGGATGGAGGCGGAATAGGGCTTTGCACACTGCTCATTGCCGACCTGCACACGCGGGCTTTGGTCCGGCTCCTTCTCGGGCATGATGGAATGGCAGACCCAGTGGTATTCCGCCGCCTCGACATCGCGCTCGGTGCCAAACGGGTGGGTGTCGGTTTCACCGCGCGCGCGTGACTGGATCAGGTTGCGCGCTTCAAACGAGTAAGGCCGGCCACCAAGGTCGTCTTCCACGATATAGGTGTGCAGGTAGGGGCGCAGCTTGTAGAACAGCCAGCGGATGCGTCCTGCAACCGGAAAGTTGCGGGTAATGCTCCAGCCCCGCTGGCTCCAGTCATAAAAGCCGAGTGCCACAATGCCCAACAGCAGCAGCGCCAGCCAGTACCATGCATTCGCCAAGGCGATGATGGCCAGCAGGGCTGCCGTGACAGGAAGGATGGCGCGTTTGAGCAGATCGAACATAAGGGCCTCTGTGCCTTGTCTGAGTGGTGTGCCGGATGTGGTGACTGGCGCATTAACGCCCGAAGCGATGGGTACTATAGTCATGCCGGTACGGGATGTCGAGCTTCCGCCTCCCTTCCGCAGGTGCCGATCCGCAAGGCAGCAACAGCGCGGCTGCGGTATGATGGCGGCTGCCAATGTCCATGGTGTTTTACCCTCGGCGGCGCACGGCGCCGGAAGGAACTGACAAACAATGCCCTCATCCTCATCCCCACTCGGGGAAATCCGGCTGGTCTTCGGTGCCCTGCTGCTGGTGATGCTGCTGTCCGCCCTTGACCAGACCATCGTCTCGACCGCGCTGCCCACCATCGTGGGCGAACTCGGCGGGCTGGACCACCTGTCTTGGATCGTCACCGCCTACATGCTCGCCACAACCATCGTGACGCCGATCTACGGCAAGCTCGGTGATTTGTTCGGGCACAAGGTGACACTGCAGGCTGCCATCATCCTGTTTCTGGCCGGCTCCATGCTGTGCGGCCTCAGCCAGAGCATGGGCGAACTGATCGCCTTCCGCGCCCTGCAGGGCCTTGGTGGTGGCGGGCTGATGGTCACATCGATGGCCGCAGTAGGCGACATCATCAGTCCGCGTGAGCGCGGGCGCTATCAGGGCTATTTCGGCGCGGTATTCGGGCTTGCGACCGTGCTCGGGCCCCTGATCGGCGGCCTGTTCGTCGAGCACCTGAGCTGGCGCTGGATTTTTTACGTCAACCTGCCCCTAGGCCTGCTGGCGCTGGGTGTGATCGGTTTTGTGTTCCACTCGCCTGCCGAACGGCACAGGCCAGCCATTGATTATGCCGGTGCAGGCCTGCTGGCGCTGACCCTGACCGGGCTGGTGCTGTGCACAAGCCTGGGCGGGCATGCACTGCCCTGGGGGGCGCCCGAACTGATCGGGCTGGGCATCCTGACGCTGGCAGCCCTGCTGGGCTTTGTGCAGGTCGAGCGGCATACGCCCGAACCGGTATTGCCGCTGGGGCTGTTCCATAACCGCACCTTCGTCGTATCGGCGGCAGTGGGGGCAATCGTCGGTTTCGCCATGTTCGGTGCCATCACCTACATGCCAGTCTATCTGCAGGTGGTGGACGGTATGAATCCCGCCGATGCCGGCATGGCACTGACACCGATGATGGCCGGTCTGCTGCTGACCTCGATCAGCAGCGGCCAGATCATCAGCCGCACCGGGCATTACCGGATTTTCCCGATTATCGGTACGCTGATCATGAGCGTGGGGTTGTTGCTGCTGTCACGGCTGGATACGGCCTCCAGTGTCTGGTGGGCCTCGGGGGGCATGCTGGTGCTGGGACTGGGGCTCGGGATGGTGATGCAGGTACTGATACTGGCGGTACAGAATTCGGTCGATTACCGTTATCTGGGTGTGGCCACTTCAAGCGCAACGCTGTTCCGCTCCATTGGCGGCTTGCTGGGTGTGGCGGCCTCCGGTGCGCTGTTTTCAGCCGAGCTGGCACAGCAACTGACAGCACATCTGCCCACCGGTGCACAGGTTGTGACCGCTCCTGCGGACATTGCCGCCCTGCCGGAGGCAACACGCAGCATTTATCAGGACGCCTACAGTACAGCCCTGCACCCGGTGTTTCTGGCGGCGGCGGTGATCGCCCTGCTGAGTTTTACGCTGACCTGGCTGCTGCGCGAAACACCACTGCGGGAAAGTGCACGCAGCGATGATCTGGGCAACAGTTTTGCCATGCCGCGCGAGGCCGATTCGCTGGAGGAGCTCGCGGTCATCATCGAGCAGGTGACCCGGCATGAAAACCGCTGGGAGGCGATCCAGCGCATTGCAAAAGGGCTGGAGCTGGAACTGGAACTGGATGAAATCTGGCTGCTGATCCAGCTGTCACGGCACCCAAACACCGCCCTGACTGCGCCGGCGCTGAAGGTGTCGCAGGCGCAACTGGACAAGGTCGCGGTGCAGCTGGCCACCCGTGGATTTGCCAGGTACTCAGGCGACGGGCTGGTGATGACGGCGGCGGGGAATGCGGCCTCCAGTGACATGGTGACACGCTACCGGGCACGGCTGGCGGAAATTCTCCAGCGCTGGTCGCCGGAAGCGCATGCGGAGGCACGGGCGATGCTGAGCGATTTTGCGCGCCAGCTGGTGGCCGAGCTGCCAGCGCCACATGGCAGGTGAAAAAACCTGAAAACTTTTACATTACAACACCCAAACCACCTTGAGCTGCAGGCTGCGCTGTCCCCTGAATTCGTTCACATCCAGCTGATAGACCAGCTGTACCCGCTGCCCCACAGCCGGCCAGCGCTCAAGGTCGGCAAAAAAATGAATCGCATTCACCGGTGCCATCGGCAGCCCATCGGCGAAGACCGGCTTCAGCTCCGCCTTCAGGTGCAGCGCCTTCAGCACCCGCTGGCTCACGATCTCGAACTCGCCCATGAACTGCGGCTCCGGAAACCACTGCCCCCAGGGAGCCAGCAGGCGCAGGGTCTGTGCACTTTCCAGGCAGAACTCCGCCGGCTCCAGCTCACCATCGGTATAGATCACCTCGTGAAAGGTATCGGCCCGGACATGACGCGCCACCACTGTGGTCATCACCTCGGCGAACTCGTCCAGGCGCGCTTCTTTCAGGGTCAGCCCCGCCGCCATGGCATGGCCACCGAAACGCAGGATCAGTCCCGGACAGCTGGAGGCCACTTCATCAATCAGGTCACGGATATGCAGCCCGGTAATGGAACGGGCAGACCCCTTGACAATCCCGCCCTCACTGCTGGCAAAGCTGATCACCGGACGGTAATAACGCTCCCGGACCCTGGCCGCCAGAATACCGATCACGCCTTCATGCCAGTCAGGCTGATGCAGAATCATGATCGGAGGCAGCACGGACCGGGGCTGCTCAAACACCACCGCCTGGATAATGGCTTCGGCTTCCTGTTTCATCTCCGCCTCAATGCGCTTGCGCTCGCCATTGAGCCGGTCCAGCGCCTGTGCCAGCCTGCGCGCCTCCTGCTCATCATCCGTGAGCAGGCAGCGAATGCCGATCGACATGTCATCCAGCCGCCCGGCAGCATTCAGGCGCGGCCCGCAGTGAAAGCCCAGATCACTGCTGACCACCTGTCCCGGAGACCGTCCGGCCACCTGCAGCAATGCACGGATGCCCGGCTGAGCGGCCCCGGCCCGCATCCGGCGCAGCCCCTGCTCCACCAGAATGCGGTTATTGCCATCCAGCGGCACCACATCCGCCACTGTCCCGAGTGCCACCAGGTCCAGCAGCTGTGTCAGGTTCGGCTCCGCCCGGCCCCGACGGGCAAAATACCCACGCTCCGTCAGCGCTTTCTTCAGTGCCAGCATCAGGTAAAACACCACGCCCACCCCGGCCAGCGCCTTGGAGGGAAAGCCATCACCGCGCAGGTTGGGATTCACCATGACATCACAAGCCGGCAACTGCTCACCCGGCAGGTGATGATCCGTGATCAGGGTCCGGTAGCCCAGCGCCCGTGCGGCTTCCACGCCCTCGATGCTCGATACCCCGTTATCCACGGTCATCAGCAGCCAGGGAGACACCGCCTGTGCCAGTTCCACAATGGCGGGGGTCAGTCCGTAACCGTATTTGAACCGGTCCGGTACCAGAAAATCGACCGCCGCATGCCCCATCAGCTGCAGGGCACGTAATGCCAGTGCGGTTGCCGTGGCACCATCGGCATCGTAATCACCCACCACCAGAATGCGCCTGCCGCCTTCTACCGCCTCGGCCAGCAGGGCAGCTCCCTCGTTCACCCCCCCGAGCGTCTGCACCGCATGCAGCTGGCGCAGGTTGAAGGTCAGCTCCTCAGCCTGATCAATCCCGCGCCCGGCCAGCACCCGCCGGGCCAGTGGAGACAGATGCGGGCTGGTATCGGAAAGAATGTTGCCGGAACGGGGTCGGGTTTGTATCTGCATGAACGCCACATTGGATAATCAGAAAAACAGCGCGGGAAAAACCGCAGGGGCCGATGGCAGCAGTGCGGTTGCACTTTACGCTGCCGAATCAGCAGAGTATAACAAACCGGGAGAGAGGTTTTTCCAACAACCCGCGATATTTCCGGCCTGCGCAAGGGGATGCCATCCGGCCTGTTTCCATGCGCGCATTCATCACCTATCGAGGAGAGACAACCATGAAAAACGACAGCCCCGCCACAACCTCAGCCGCCACAGACCCGGGTGCCTCCCGCCGCCGCTTCATCCGGACCGCTGCACTCGCCGGTGGCGCCGCCATGCTCGGTGCTCCCCATATCCGCAATGCCGAAGCCGCCGAGGGCCAGACCTGGAAAATCCAGACCACCTGGGATGCCGGGACTACCGGTTACACCCTGTTTGAGGAATGGTGCAACGGCTTTCAGGAAGTCAGCGGGGGAGAGCTGACCCTGAAACCCTTCCCCGCCAAGGCGGTCGCCGCCGACAACAATGCCCTGTTTGAAGCGGTCAAGACCGGCGTGCTGCAGGCCATGAACCCGTTCACCCTGTACTGGGCCGGCAAGATTCCCGCCACGGTCTTCCTGTCCTCCTATCCGGTCGGCCCGGACCAGCCTGCGCAATGGGACACCCTGTTCTATGGCCTCGGCATGCTGGAAATGGCACGGGAAATCTTCGCCAAACAGGGCATGCACTATGTCGGCCCGATCCAGCACGATGCCAATATCATCCACTCCAAAAAGCCGGTCACCAGCCTCGCGGACTTCAACGGCCTGAAACTGCGTGTGCCCGGCGGCATGGTATCCGAAGTTTTTCAGGCCTTCGGAGCCAGCACGGTCGCCATGCCCGGCTCCGACATTTTCCCGGCTCTGGAAAAAGGCACGATTGATGCCGCCGATTACGTGGGGCCGGCGGTCAACTGGGACCTCGGTTTCGGACAGGTCACCCAGTACATCCTGTTCGGCCCCCCCGGCATGATGTCGCTGTACCAGCCGGTCGACCTCATGGACCTGACCGTCAACATGGGAGCCTGGAAACGCCTGTCACCCAAGCTGCAGCAGTTTGTGGAAGAGCAGGTCAAGGCCTACTCCATCAAGCATTATGTCACCATCCAGCGCAAAAACATTGAGGCCCTGCACAAGTTCAAGGAAGCCGGCAGCGAAGTCAGCCGCCTGTCCTGGGATGATGTGGCCGAGTTCCGGCGCAAGGCGGTACCAATCTGGTTCAACTGGGCCCGGAAGGATGAGGATGCCAAGCGCGTGTTCAGGCTCCAGCTGGATTACATGATGAGTGATCTGCTGGGCTATGTGACCGCCAAAGACCTTGAAGGCCAGTCACTGGATGGATGACACAGCGGCCCGGACCCGGTACCCAGGCGGTGGGGACAGGCTGCGCGGCCCAGCCTCCACCGTGTCCCCGTAACTCCCCCGACAAGGACCCGCTCATGAATGCGTTGCAAGGTTTCGGTTTTGTGCTCCCGCACTGGCTTTACTGGGGCTGGCTTGCGGTTATGCCCCTGATCCTGATGGTACTGACCGGCGGCACCCGTCAGGCAGCCAGTGCCGGTGACGAGCTGCCGCCCGGTGCCAATGAGACGACACCCCTGTCTCATGAGGGCAATGCCTTCACTCGCGCCATCGACTGGCTCAGCAATGCCTCCGGCATTTTTGTGGCGTTCTGGACCATCAATGCCGTGGTGTTCTATTTCTACGAAGTCATCATGCGCTATTTTTTCAATATGCCCACCATCTGGGTGCACGAATCCTCCTACCTGCTGTTCGGCATGCAATACCTGCTGACCGGTGCCTTCGCCCTGCTGCATGGCGCACACGTGCGTGTCGACATTCTGTATGTCAAGCTACCAGCGCGCGGGCAGGCGGGCATGGACATCCTGACCTCGGTGATTTTTTTCGTGTTTGCCCTCGCCATGGTGTGGACTTCCTGGACCTTCATGCTCAGCTCGATCGGGATGAAGGAAGTCAGTCTGGAAACCTGGCAGATTCAGTACTGGCCGGTCAAGGTGGTCATGTTCACCGGCTCGGTGCTGATCCTGCTGGCCGGCATGGCCAAGCTGGTAAAAGACATTCTGCTGTTCCGGGACCTGGGAACAGGGGAGGCGGCATGAATACGGCAGTACCATCGCGCGCTGCGGCCACACGACTCTGGGGTACGCTCTGGACCTGGATCATGATCACGGTCTCCGCCGGCCTTGCCTTCGTGGTACTGGTGGAGGTGATCAACATCACCTTTTACGATCCCTACGGTGATGATTACTTCCTGTTCCGCACTGCCGGCAGTCTGGCCAATGTCGATATTGCCGACCTGACCTGGATCATGTTCGGCTCACTGCTGGTGGTCCTGCTCATGGGGCTGCCGCTGGCATTTGTGACCGGAGGGCTGGGGGTGGTGTTCATCTACCTGATCGGCGACCAGAACATGCTCAACATCATTCCGGGCCGCATCTTCCCGATGATGACCAACCCCGATCTGGCGGCGATCCCGTTGTTCATCTTCATGGCATCCATGCTGGAGCGCGCCGGACTGATCGAAGAAATGTTCGATGTGGTCTACAAGTGGATGGGAGGGCTCAATGGCGGTCTGGCAGCAGCCACCATCCTGGCTTCCACCCTTCTGGCGGCCATGGTCGGCGTGATCGGGGCAGCCGTCGTGACCATGGGCATCATCGCCCTGCCCGCCATGCTCAAGCGCAAGTATGATCACCAGATTGCTCTGGGCTCCATCATGGCCGGTGGTACACTCGGCATCCTGATTCCGCCCTCGATTCTGGCCATCCTGTATGCCGTCGTGGCACAGCAGTCGGTGGGCGAGCTGTATCTGGGTTCCATTGTTCCCGGCCTGCTGCTGTCCGGCATGTACATCGCTTATGTGCTGTTCCGCTCCTGGCAGAATCCCGCGATGGGACCGGCGATTGCCGTCGAGGAGCGCGCCGGCTTCAGCGAGAAGCTCACCATGCTGCGCAACCTGATCGCCCCCCTGTTGCTGGTGTTTCTGGTGCTGGGGCTGCTGTTTGCCGGGGTGGCGACACCGGTGGAAGCCGCCGGCATCGGCTCTTTCGGGGCGATTGTCGTGGCACTGCTGCACCGGCGCTTTTCCCTGCAGGCCCTGCGCGAAGCCTCCATTTCCACTGCCAAGGCCTCGGCCATGGTGCTGTGGATCATCTTCGGTGCCTCCATTTTTGTCGGCTTCTACATCCTGCAGGGCGGGCAAGCCTTCATCACGGAAATGCTGCTCGGTACCGGCCTGTCCGCTTACGGCATCCTGCTCCTGATGATGGTACTGCTGGTGATTCTCGGCATGTTTCTGGACTGGGTCGGCATCCTGCTGCTGGCGGTCCCCATTTTTGTTCCCATCATCAAAAGCCTGACCTTCGACGGCCTGCTGGGACTGCCCGCGGTACCGGGCGACAAGGTGGCACTGTGGTTCGGGGTACTGTATCTGGTCAACATGCAGATGTCTTTCATCAGCCCGCCATTCGGCTACGCCCTGTTTTACCTGCGCGGCGTGTGCCCGCCGGAAATCAGCATGGCCACCATTTTCCGCTCCTCGCTGGTCTTCCTGCTGCTGCAGACGCTGGGGCTGGCCCTGTGTATCCTGCTGCCGGGGCTGATCACCTTCCTGCCATCCCTGGCCTACGGCTGATCCGGACTAGCGTCCACCTGCGGGTGGGGAAGGCCCCCTCCCTTCCCCACCCGCAGGTCGCCGGACAGATGGGCCATTTTTTCATACGAGCAACCGGCTGCCTGTTTATACTGTACAAGCCCCTGAACTGTGCTAGCATTTATCAAAAATAATTATGTTCAAATAACAGAAAGTGTTGTGCCGGTCACATTAATGAACCGAAAAAATACCGCCACAGACCCGATTCACAACCCCCTTGACCGTTTTCAGCCTGCACTCATCATACTGGGCATTGTGCTCGGGCATACGATTGTGGCACTGCTGATCAGTACCCGCCTGGTCAGGGAAAGCTGGTGGCAGTTTTTCAGCAGCATCCTGTTGTGCACCATCCTGCTGGGCGGCATGACCTGGCTCTTCCATCAGGGCAAACGCGTCTGGCCTGCCTGGGATCAGGAGTTTGTCCACATCCCGGTCCTGATCATGTCCACCCTCATGATCTACTGGCTTTATCTGCTGCCTGAAATCCGTGAGGGTGTACTGCTGACCTGGCTTGGGCTGTATCCCTGCCTGCACGGGCGCATCACCCTGCGCCAGTGCATGTTTTATTCAGGCAACATCATCGCCGTTTACCTGTGGTTCTGCGCGCCGTCCTGGACGGGTGACCAGGCCCGCTTTACCGCCAGTATCGCCTTTGCCCTGAGTGCCCTGGCACTGTGTTTTTATCTGGGACTGATCTCACTGCAGGAGCGGGAAAGAGACCGGAAGGCCCTGATCGCCGAGCAGCGATTGACAAGCATACAGAAACAGCTGGAACATATTTCCGAGCATGATGCACTCACCGGACTGCTGAACCGGCGCGGACTGTCCGTGCGCTATCGCCCCCGGTATGAAAGTATCGCCCTGCTGGTAGTGGATATTGATCATTTCAAGCGCTACAACGACCATTACGGCCACCTGCAGGGCGACCACTGCCTGAAGCAGGTTGCACAAATACTGCAGGCCACAACCCGCGAACTGGGTTACACCTCCCGTTACGGGGGTGAGGAATTCGTGATCCTGGTTTACGATTTTCACCCGCATCAGGTCATCCATCTGGCACGTCAGTGCTGTGATGCCGTGCGTCAGGCCCGGATCCCGCACCCGACCTCGGGGGTTGCCGGCGTGATCACCATCAGCCTGGGCGGCTGGCATGAGCTGCGCCAGCAGATAACACTGGAATACCTGTGGGGCCAGGCTGACAAAGCCCTGTATCAGGCCAAACAGCAGGGCCGCAACCGCTTCAATATCGTTCTTGATGAGCAGCCCCGGACCGGAATCGCAATCCCCGGCCCGGAGCCTTGCACAGAAAAACAGAACATGCTGTCCTGAAACAGGCGGGAACTACTCGCCATTCCCCGGTATCAGTTTCCAGATGTCACGGTTATATTCCTGCATGGTACGGTCGGTAGAGAAAAAGCCGCTGGCAGCCGTATTGAGAATGCTCATGCGGGCCCAGCGCTCCGGATCCAGCCATGCAGCAGCCACCTGTTCCTGCGCCTTCACATAGTCGGCAAAATCCGCCAGTGTCATCCAGGGATCATGCGGGCTGAGCATCGCATTCAGGATATTGTCAAAAATGCCTTTCTCACAGGCATTGAAATGGCCTGACTTGAGCAACCGGACCACCGCCGCCAGGTCAGGATCACGCGCCACAAACGCCCAAGGGCGGTAATCATGGCGCAGCTGCTGCACCTCATCGGCATGCAGACCGAACAGGAAGAAATTCTCTGCCCCCACGGCCTCCAGTATCTCGATATTGGCACCATCGTAAGTACCGATGGTCAGGGCACCGTTCATCATGAACTTCATGTTGCCGGTCCCGGAGGCTTCCTTGCCAGCCGTGGAAATCTGCTCGGACAGGTCAGCCGCCGGTGCAATCACCTCCATGCTGGACACCCGGTAATTGGGCAGAAACACCATGCGCAGGTGTTCACTGACCTCCGGATCGCTGTTAATCGCCTCCGCCAGCGCATTGGCCAGCTTGATGATGTCCTTTGCCATGCGGTAGCCGGGAGCCGCCTTGCCGCCGATCAGCACACAGCGGTCGACCCAGTTGTCCAGTCGCCCCTGTTTGACCCGGATGTAAAGGTGGATCACATGCAGCAGGTTCAGCAGCTGGCGCTTGTATTCATGAATGCGTTTGACCTGGATATCAAACAGGAAGCGGGTGTCAAACGCCACGCCGCACTCCTCCTGCACCAGTGCCGCCAACCGCGCCTTGTTCTCCAGCTTCACGGCGCGCCACTGCCGGCGGAAACCGGCATCCTCCGCCAGCGGGCGCAACTGTTCCAGCTGCTCCAGCCGGGATACCCAGTGGGGGCCTACCTGCCCGGAAATCAGTGCAGCCAGCCCCGGATTGCAGTTGGCCAGCCAGCGACGCGGGGTCACGCCATTGGTCTTGTTGTTGAACTTGTCCGGCCACAATTCATAGAAGTCGCGGAACAGCCCCTGAATCAGCAACTCGGAATGCAGCGCGGCCACCCCGTTGACCGAGAAACTGCCCACGATAGCCAGCCAGGCCATACGCACCTGCCGCACCGGACCTTCTTCAATGATGGACATACGCTGCTGCCGGTCAGTATCACCCGGCCAGCGGCGGGCGACTTCACGCAGGAAACGGGCATTGATCTCATAAATGATGTCCAGCAGACGCGGCAGCAGGCGCTCAAACAGGTGCACCGGCCAACGTTCCAGTGCCTCCGGCAACAGGGTATGGTTGGTATAGGCCATGCACCGGGTGGTCACCTGCCAGGCATCGTCCCAGCCCAGGCCCTTTTCATCCATCAGGATACGCATCAGCTCGGCCACGGCAATGGTCGGGTGGGTATCGTTCATCTGGAACACATTATCACGGGCAAACTTGCGGAAATCGGTATGCTCGTCCCGCTCCCAGATGCGCACGGCATCCTTGAGGCTGGCCGACGCCAGAAAATACTGCTGGCGCAGGCGCAGTTCCTTGCCGTTTTCACTGCTGTCATTCGGGTACAGCACCATGGAAATGTGTTCAGCGCTGTTTTTCTCCTTCACGGACTCGGTATAGTCACCGGCATTGAATTCAGCCAGATTGAACTCGTCCGTGGCCGTGGCTTTCCACAGACGCAGGGAGTTCACGGTATCGTTGCGATAACCGGCAATCGGCATGTCGAAGGGAATCGCCAGCACATCGGTGGTATCGACCCAGTGCACCTGCATTTGACCTGCAGCATCACGCACGTACTCGGTACGGCCACCAAACTGGATACGCTGGGCATATTCCATGCGCTCGATTTCCCAGGGATTGCCATCCCGCAACCAGTGATCCGGGGCTTCGTTCTGATAGCCATTTTCGATCACCTGCCTGAACATGCCGTACTCATAACGAATGCCATAACCCACCACCGGCAGCTGCAGGGTGGCACAGCTGTCCATGAAACAGGCTGCCAGCCGCCCCAGACCCCCATTGCCCAGGCCGGCATCCGGTTCAGCCGCTTCAATGCTTTCCAGTTCGGCACAATAATTAAACAGGGCCTTACGCGCATTGTCCTCCAGGTCAAGGTTGAGCAGGTTATTGCCCAGCGAGCGCCCGATCAGAAACTCCAGCGACATGTAATAGGCCCGCCGCCGCCCCGGCTGCAGGTAATCGGCCCAGGTCCTGCGCCAGGCCGGCATCAGGCGGTCACGCAGGGTATAGGACAGGGCGGTGTACAGGTATACATCATGGCTGCCCTGAAAGCGCCCCAGATGGTAGGATAGGTAACGCTGGTAATCCTCACCCAGCGCGCTGGCATCATTCGACAGCGGGTCCAGCATGACCGGGATCACGGGTGACGCCGCCGGTGGTTCATTGAGCATGCAGCTCTCCTGTTTGTCTTATTGATACAGCTCCAGATAACGGTGCGCACTCTGCTTCCAGCTGAAGTCGTGTTGCATGCCGTTCAGTTGCAACTGCCGCCATAAGGGGTTGTTTTCATACAGCTGCAAAGCCCACAACAGGGTTCCCTGCAGTGCCTGGGTATCCGGAGAATAAAATACAAAGCCGTTCGCCGTTCCGGCACGGACATTTTCCGTGGTGGCATTCACCACCGTATCGGCCAGTCCCCCGGTATGATACACCACCGGCAGGGTGCCGTAATTGAGACTGAACATCTGGTTCAGGCCGCAAGGCTCAAATCGGGACGGCATCAGGAACAGGTCCGATCCGGCCTCCAGCAGGTGCGCCAGACGTTCGTCATAGCCGATGAAGCCCAGCACCCTGCCCGGATAACGCTGCGCCAGTTCACGAATCGCATGTTCAAAATTGTGCTGGCCGCTGCCGACCAGTACGAAACGTGCCTGCGTGTACTCCAGCAGAAAGGGAATGGCCGCCAGCACCATGTCGATCCCCTTCTGCTCCACCAGCCGACCCACCGCCCCCAGCAGCGGCTGCTCCAGCAGGGCCTGATCCGGCTTCAGGCCGAAATGCTCCAGCAGGGCACGCTTGTTGGCCTGCTTGCCGGGCTCGATCTGGCTGGAGGAATAATGGGCCGGCAGATACCGGTCCAGTGCCGGACTCCAGGTTCCGGTATCAATCCCGTTCAGGATGCCGAACAGCTTGTACTGACGCGACTGCAGCAGGTTTTCCATCCCGTAGCCGAAGGCCGGTGTACAGATTTCACGGGCGTAAGTCGGGCTGACCGTGGTGATGATGTCAGAATAGACAACTCCGGCCTTGAGCATGGAAAAGCCGCCATAAAACTCCACCCCTTCCGGATGCCACCACTCCCCCGGTAAACCCAGCAGGTAATAAAGGTGCCGGGGAAAATGCCCGCCATAGGCGAGGTTATGGATGGTGAAAATCCGTTTTGGCCGCTGGGCGGCATCCTCCAGCAGTGGAGCCACCAGCCCGGCCTGCCAGTCATTCAGGTGTACGGCCCCTGCCCGCCAGCCCTGTCCGAACACATCGGTAGCCAGCGCGGCGGCTGCACGTGCAAACACCGTGAAACGTTCACCATTATCCGGCCAGTCCAGCCCGTCCGGCCCCAGATAGGGATTGCCGGGGCGGTCAAACAGGGCCGGGCAGTCCACAATCCAGAGCGGAAACGGGTAGTCAGTCTGCCGGGCCTCCAGAATGCGTACCGTGTGCAGACGGCCCGCACCCCACAATTCGAGCCAGCCCAGCATCCGGGCAGACTCCAGCCTGACCAGCAGGTCACGGTAGCCGGGCAACAGCATACGCACATCCACGCCTTGCTCATGCAGGGCCAGTGGCAGGCCGTAAGCCACATCGCCAAGCCCGCCTGTTTTCATCAGGGGGTAGGCCTCGCTGGTGACAAACAACAGCTTCATGCGCGCACCTCCGCAGGTACGGGGCTCGCCTCCCCGGCAGCCGGCATCTGCTCCACTGCGACCGCCTCCTCGTCTTCCGGCAAGTCCTGCAAGGCGGGTTCTTCATGCACGGCCTGCAGGAACACACAACCCAGCGGTGGCAGGGTGAGCTCAATGGACTGGTCAAAGCCCATCCAGGGCTCGGCCCGGGTGGGCAGCTGGCCCTGATTACCGCAGTTACTGCCGCCATAGTACGCACTGTCGGAGTTCAGCACTTCACGGTAGGCCCGTGCCGGCGGGACACCGATCCGATAGCCGTGGCGCGGCACCGGCGTAAAGTTAAAGACCACAACCAGCTCATCCGCCGGTGTCGGCCCCATACGCAACAGGCTGACCACCGACTGCTCATAATCATGGCAATCAATCCAGCGGAAACCGCGCCCGTCAAAATCGTAATAATTCAAGGCCGGGCTGGTCCGGTACAGCCGGTTCAAATCCCGCACCAAGGCCCGCAGTCCATCATGGGCCGGAAACTGCAGCAGGTTCCAGTCCAGCTCACGTGCCTCACTCCACTCCTGCCACTGGCCGAACTCACCCCCCATGAACAGCAGTTTCTTGCCCGGATGTGCGTACTGCCAGCCATAAAACAGGCGCAGGTTGGCAAACTTCTGCCAGTAGTCACCCGGCATCTTGTCCAGCATGCTTTTCTTCATGTGCACCACTTCATCATGCGACAGCGGCAGCACGAAGTTTTCGGTAAAGGCATACATGAAGCCGAAGGTCAGCTTGTTGTGATGGTACTTGCGATAGACCGGGTCTTCCTCGATATAGGTGAGGTTGTCATTCATCCAGCCCATGTCCCATTTCATGGAAAAACCCAACCCGCCGATATCCACCGGACGTGAGACCGCCGGCCAGGCGGTGGATTCCTCGGCAATGGTGAGTACGCCCCGGAAGCGCCCGTGCACCACCCGGTTCAGTTCATGCAGAAACTCGATCGCCTCCAGGTTCTCGCGCCCGCCATGCCGGTTCGGCACCCACTGGCCGACCTGCCGCGAATAGTCCAGATACAGCATGGAAGCCACGGCATCCACCCGCAGGCCGTCAATATGGAACTCCTGCAGCCAGTACAGGGCATTGGCCAGCAGAAAATTACGCACCTCATTGCGCCCGTAATCAAAAATCAGTGTCCCCCAGTCCTGATGTTCGCCCTTGCGCGGGTCGGCATGCTCATACAGCGGCTCACCGATGAAACGTGCCAGGGCAAAATCATCCTTGGGAAAATGGGCCGGCACCCAGTCCAGCAGGACCCCGATACCGTGCCGGTGGCACTGATCGACAAAATGGCGGAAGTCATCCGGACTGCCCAGACGGGCAGTCGGCGCGTAATACCCGGACACCTGATACCCCCAGGAGGCATCCAGCGGGTGCTCCGATACCGGCAGCAGTTCAATGTGGGTATAGCCCAGCGCCTTCACATACGGAATCAGGCTGTCCACCAGCTCGCGCCAGTGGTAAAAACTGCCATCCGGATGCCGGCGCCAGGAGCCGGCATGCAGCTCGTAAATGCTGATCGGGGCATGCAGCCAGTCAGACTGCTCCCGCGCATCCATCCAGTCCCCATCCTGCCAGCCATGTGTGGACACCGCCGGAATGCAGGAAGTGGTTTCCGGACGCAGGAACATCTGACGCGCATACGGATCGGTTTTTTTGACAATGGCGCCATGGCGGGTCAGGATTTCAAACTTGTAGGATTCGCCCGCCGGCAGTCCGGGAATGAAAAGCTCCCAGATACCACTCTCGCCACGGGAGCGCATCGGATAGCGCCGCCCGTCCCAGGCATTGAAATTGCCGATCACGCTGACCCGCTGTACTCCCGGTGCCCAGACCGCAAACTGGCAGCCTTCCACCCCGTCAACCTTCATGAGGTGTGCGCCCAGTACGGTCCAGATGTCATGATGGCGTCCCTGCCCGAACAGGTGCAGGTCCAGATCACCGATCAGGGGCTCAAAGGTATAAGGGCAGATGACTTCCAGCCATTCACCGCTGGTCTTGTCCTTGTACTGCAGTACCGGGTGCTGGCCCAGCTTTTCGCGGGTGATGCCGGCCCTGGACAGGCTCAGCTCGAAGCAGTCGGTGCCCTCGATGCGTTCAAAACGCTGCCCGCCACTGCGTACCCGTTCGGCGGTCGGAAGAAAAGTACGCAACACCCAGCCCTGCCGGTCGGGATGCCAGCCCAACAGGGAAAACGGGTCATGGAAACTGCCTGACTGCAGTCGTTGGATAGCCTCAATCATACATCACCTCCACAGCAGTTAATCCGGATCAGACCATGCCACTCCCGCCCAGACAGCCCAAGGGTAACACCCCCGGAATACCCCGGACAGCAAATCCGGCCATATCACCACGGGTGCCCGTGGAGATGCAGCTTATGCAGCTTCCGCAGGCACTCAGGTATTGCTGCGCATGGTGCCAGCATTTTCAGCCCGCCCACCACCACTGGAAACAGGCTGGCTCAATGTCGCCGGGGCCGCCTGTCCGAGCAGGGAATACAGCCGCCCCAGCTGCCGCCGGAACAGTCCTTCAAAATCGCGTACACTGTCAGCCGGATTGTAATCACCAAACCACCAGAACCAGTCCGAACCTTCACAGACCCCCAGCTGACGCAGCACCTGCTCGTACCGCGCCGGCTCCAGCGTCCCTTCCACAAGAACCTGATCAAGACAGCGCTTGGCCTCCACCAGCAGATCCCAGCCCCGGTTCTTGTCCGGGCTGCCGATCCAGGTGGAAAACGAGCCATAAACCCAGCTACCGGCACATATTGCAGGCAGATGCCGGCCGGGCAGCTGCTTCGCCATCGTGCTGAAGTGTACCGGGGCAAGCAACGCTGACTGACTCAGGCGTTCGTACAGGGCAGACAGGAAATGACTGCCGTTGTCGGGGTAATACTCCCAGGCGTTCTCTCCGTCCAGAATGATGGATACCACCCGTCCGGACGCATCACTCCCCATAAACCGGGCAATACTCTCCAGATGGTGGACAAAGTCCCCGACGGCATCACCGGCTGCCCAGTCACTGTATTTGAATCCGATCAGGTCCGAGAGTCCGTCATCCCGGAAAAACAGACTGACACCTTCCGGCTCCAGCTGATAAGGCAGAAACAGGTCCCGCTTGGAGCTGACACCTTCGCCGTCCAGACCGGACAGACGGCAGCTGTTACGCCATACGCCCTCGCCGGAGGCTGTCCAGCGAATACCGGCTTCCCGCAACAGGGTCAAAGCGCTTTCACTGACAGCACCTTCCGACAACCAGACACCCTGGGGGCGAAACCCGAAGAAACGCTCAAAAACCTCCATACCCTGCTGCAGATGCCAGCGTGCCCGTTCCGAGCCGCCCGGATAAACACCCGCTGCCGGTAACGGATCATCCGGCTGCGAGCACCGCATCTGCCCGAAATCCTGCAGCAAGGGCACCATGGGGTGCATGTAGGGACTCATGGACAACTCGACCTGTCCGGACTCGGCCAGCGCACGGTAACGCGGTACCAGTCCCTCCATGCCTGTCTGCATCACCTGCAGCAGCACACGGCGGTCCTGCAGCGAATACTCCCGCTCCTTTTCAAACAAGTGTACCACTTCCGGCAGCTGACGCAGTGACTGCCCCAGCCAGACCAGGTGGTACCAGACCAGCAGGTCGACAAAATACTGCTCACTCAGGTAGACCGGTTCCAGCAACAGCGGCCCGGACTTGTGCCTGGCGATTTCCGGAGCACCACTGGCAGCCAGCAACTGCCGGAAAGCCGGGTAGGGATCAATCATGCGCGGGCCATTGCAGCGCTGGCATTCCACCATCAGCTGGCGGCGTCCCTCATCCGTTGCCGGAACCGGCTCGATACCGGCCAGCTGGTTCAGCAGGTGATCCTGCATGGGGGTCCCGTGCGCCAGATAATCCCTGATCTGGTGGGCGTAATCTTCCAGTTGCTCCAGCAATACGGGAGCAAAATTGACCACGGCTTTCATGGCCTGATGCTGCTCCAGGTGAGCAGCCATGTCGCTGTAATCCTTGATGGCATGCAGATAAACCCAAGGAAGAATATACTCACCGGCCAACCCTTCCCGATACCAGGGCTGGTGCATGTGCCAGCAAAGCACCACATTCAGTCTGCCGTGTTCCATACTTTAGTCCTTCATCAGTCTTCCACGATCCCTGACAGCCTTCGGCATGTGAACGTGCGGCTGGCAGATCAAAACCTGCTTGCGGCCACAATTCGCCTAATTTATAACCCAAGCGGTTTAATTTCATGGTCAGGCATGACACTATCCTTGATCGAAAGCCACCTTTCAACTATTGAACAAAAAAAGAACATGCCCCGGTGGCTCCTATCCGGGAAAACACGAAAAAACCGCCCCCTGACTGCCTCATCAGTTACAGGCAGCTCCGAAACAGGTTTTGGCCCGACCGGTTTTGCTGATGGATATTTTACTCAGCGCCGTATCTGTCGACACCCTCCGGACTTCAAAAGTCGTTATGGCATTGGCCCTGCCACTGGGCCTGAAGCTGATGGAACGCCGACTGCCCGCCTGGTTGGCTGTCAGGATCAGATCCCCCTTGATACCCTCCACTACCTGCAGGATTGCTTCCGGTGTCTCATTCACACCATCATCATCCAGATCACCCAGCAAGTTACCGGGTGCATCCAGCTGCTTGTTATCATTATAATCCGTAAATACCAGCCAGCCATTGGTATAACCGTCAGCACTGGTATCGCAGGCTGTTCCGAAAGCATCACTGGCACAAACAACAACAAGATAACGCCGCTTGGCAGCCTCACTACGAGCCAGATACAGACTGGATACGAAGCTGTTGGTAACCGTGCGAACCCGGTTGTTTTCGATCATGGCCTGCAATCCCGGCATGGCCATGGAGGCAATCACGGCGGCAACGGCAACGGTCACAAGCAATTCAACCAGTGTAAGGCCGGCCTGTCTGGATAGGTACATGTGCTAACACCCTGAATTTTTATTCTTCGGCCTGCAGATTTTATCAAACTCTTCCGGCAACCGGGACCGGTCGGCGACAGACGGGACAGAAAACCCTGCACAGGCAGCACGAAATCAGGGTGAAAAAAACTTCCACTCCCCCGGTTGCAGGGCCGGGTCCAGCACCCAGCAACCAAGCTGCTCACGATGCAGCGCCAGCACCCGATTGCCCACGGCGGCAAACATGCGCTTGACCTGATGGTATTTCCCCTCGTAAATGGTCAGGCATACCTGCCGCTCACTGACTCGCACCAGCTGCGCAGGCAGGGTGGGATGCAACGCTCCATTCAACACCAGCCCTGTACACAGCTGCTGCGCTTCCTGCTCCCCCAGCGGCGCAGCCAGCGTCACCCGGTAGGTTTTGCCTACATGATGCCGGGGTGAAGTCAGACGGTGCGTCCAATCACCGTCATTGCTCAGCAGCAACAGACCGGTGGTATCCTTGTCCAACCGTCCGGCCACATGCAGCTGCACCCGGCAGGGATGGTCGATCAGATCCAGCACGGTGCGTTCGGAAACATCCATCGTGGCGCTGACCACACCGGCAGGTTTGTACAGCATGATGTAGACCGGCCCCGGTGGAGCCAGCAGCTCCCCACCCAGACTGATCCGCTCCTCTGCGCTGACATGCTGTCCGGCCCTGCCGGCTACCGTATCACCGATGAAAACCTGTCCGGCACGAATGCAGGCACCAGCCTGACGGCGTGACATTCCGGTGGACTGACTGACGAACTGATCTAACCGCATACCCGTTTACTGCTATAATGCCTGAAACATGGCGTGAATAACCAAACTGATATGATCAAAGCTTCACAACCCAAATAACAATAAAGGATTCACAATGGAAATTCATGATTACCTGCGTATTCTGGCCGGACGTGATGGCTCCGACCTTTACCTGACCGCTGATGCACCTCCGGCAGCCAAATTTCAGGGCTCCCTCAAAGCACTCGCACGTGACAAACTCACCCCGGAACAGGTGCATGACATTGCCCAGAACCTGATGAACACGGAACAGCGCCAACAGTTTGAACAGAAACCGGAAATGAATCTGGCACTGGATGTGGCAGGCATTGGCCGCTTTCGTGTCAATATCTTCAAGCAGCGCCACAAGGTAGCACTGGTCATCCGCAATATCAAAACCGAAATTCCCAATGTCGATGCCCTGGGCCTGCCGGAGATACTGAAGGATACCATCATGGCCAAGCGCGGGCTGATCCTGTTCGTCGGTGGCACTGGTTCAGGCAAATCCACTTCACTGGCCGCCCTGATTGACCACCGTAACCGCAATGCGGATGGCCATATCATCACCATAGAAGACCCGATTGAGTACATTCATCCGCACCGGCGCAGTATCGTCAACCAGCGCGAAGTCGGTGTCGATACCGACAGCTACGAAGACGCCCTGAAAAATACCCTGCGTCAGGCCCCGGATGTCATCCTGATCGGCGAAATCAGAAGCCGGGAAACCATGGAGCATGCCCTGGCCTTTGCTGAAACCGGACACCTGTGCCTGTCCACCCTGCACGCCAATAATGCCAATCAGGCACTGGACCGCATCATCAACTTCTTTCCGGAAGAACGCCGCCACCAGCTGCTGATGGACCTGTCGATGAATCTGCGGGCATTCATCTCACAGCGCCTGGTTCCCACCCTGGACGGGAAACGCACTGCCGCCATTGAAATTCTGCTCGGTACTGCCATGATCAGTGATCTGATCCAGAAAGGTGAAATCCATGCCATCAAGGAAATCATGGAAAAATCTCAAGAGGTAGGCATGCAGACTTTCGACAACCACCTGTACCGGCTCTATAAAGAAAAGCGCATCTCGCTGGCCGAAGCCCTGCGCAATGCCGACTCCCCCAACAACCTGAAACTGCGCATCAACCTGTCCGCCGGTGAGCGCCCGGCAGCGACACCATCCCCACCCGCCACAGTCGACAGGCCAGATTCGGAATCACCTGCAGTGATGGGACTTGAACTTGCCCTGGAGCCCAAGCCCAGTGAGGAAGAAGAGGAACTGGTCTGAAAACTGATCGCTTAAAACACGCCCCCTGAGCCGGCCATCACCCCGGCCCAAGGGTATGGCCCACCCGGTAACGCAGTGATGATTCAGGTAGCAGTGCGCTCCATACGCAATGCCTTGATCATCTGCTGCTGAAACTCGAACTCGAACTCGTCCACCCCGGAAAAACCGAGATTCCGGTAACAGGCCATGGCAATCCGGTTTGACTTGACGATGGTAATCGTCGCCTTGCCCCCCAGCTCATTGATAGCATGCGTAATCAGCCGCTTGCCAATTTTCTGTCCCCGATAGTCGGGATGCACATATAACCAGATGATATGGTCCCCGATATAGCCGACAAACCCCTTGATCAGTCTCTGCTCCTCAAATACATGCATGACGGAGTGATCAAACAATACCCCCAGTTTCGGATTTTCGGCAATGGGCCTCGGCCTGAACTGCCCATGCTCACCAACATACTCATCAAGGTGGGAAGCCAGATAAATGGCATGCACATCCTCAATATCGCCAGACTGCATCAAACGAATCATCAGAAATCCCTCCGCCTCATCAACCACCTTTCAACTGGGCAGGAATCATGACAACCGATACCTTGTCATAGCTCAACCCTTCGATGCTCTTTTCCACAATCAGTTTAATTTCAGACTTCATGCTTTCAAGATCATAGGCTGGATGGTATTTGATGAAGACCGATGCTGAAGAGGGCTGTGGTCTGGTACCGGACGAGTCTGTCTCGGGTACCACGATATGTACCCTGGCGACCAGAACACCATCAATCTGTGTCAAGGTTTCCTGCACGCTCTGGGACAAGGCATAAATAAAGCGGACACGCTCTTCCAGTGGAGAAGAAATCAACCCATCCTTCTGGAACATTTCATCCATCGTGGCAACTTTTTCACGAGGATAACCATGCTCCCGCAAAATCCTTATAGCCTGGGGGATTTTTGAATCATCAATATTCAGCGCATAAGTGCCTGCTTTTGCGTTAGATAATTTTTCAGCATCAATACGATTTTCCAGCATGATGGCCAGCATGTTATTGGCATCATTCTCATTCAGTCCGCTGAAGAGCTCGGTTTTACAACCAGAAAGCAGGACCACCAGCATAAAAAAGCCGGGCCTGAGCATGCCATTTATTGTTTTCATGTTAATTTTTATCCCTCTGGGGAAATCAGTACTAGCCGCTGGCACGGAACAAAGTCTGGAATCCTTGTGATATCTTGCTTGCCGCAGCAGAAATAACCTCCACGCCAGTAGACCACATGCGGAAAGACATCGACCACTGATTGAGATCATTCTGATAGGACAGTGCTGCTTTGTTACTGGCATTTATCCTGTCAACGATACCATCATACGATCCGGCAAGACTATCGCTCCCCGCCGTGGCAGGAACATTCGGATAAGTCCTGATCCGATCTGGCTGGACAGCTGCTCCGGAAGGCGAAGACAGGTAGTTATCCAACGTCGGTCGGTTGGACATCTGATCAACCAGGCCATGGTAACTGGCATCAATTTTAGAGGCCCGCTGAATAAGCGCCTCGGCCAGACCACCTGATCCCGCAGTTTTTTCTCCATCAACAAATTGCAATACGGATTCAGAACGGCCAATATCCATACTCGTATCCGCTCCCCCGCCGGGAGTACCCTTCAGAACATCCTGGAACCTGCTCGCATCGGCAGACTGGGCCAATGAGAGAGGTTGCTGCTGCTGGGGAGACTGAAAACTACTGGCAACCTGCCCCGCCACCAAACCTGGATCAACCATCTCCTGTTACCTCTATCCGATTAGTTTGCCAGATAAACATTGGCAATACTTTGTTCATCCGGATTACCATGCTTCGCTACTTCCTGAAACAAGGCCATGGCACCAGCCTTGTCACCCTGCTGATTCATGGCAATCCCCAGAAAGCATTTGGCGCTCATGTGATTCGGCTCACGGGCCAATACATCATCCCGCAAAATGGCAATGGCCCGATCAATATCACCCGCATAAATCTTGGCAATTGCCACCCCCATTTTTATAGGAGTCTGCTCTCTCCCAACAGCCTCAACCCCTTCCATAATAACCTGTGAGCGGCGTGCATCACCACGAAAACATGCCATATAACCAACTTCAGAAAGGAGTTGTAACAGTTCACTGCTTACATTCATTATTTTTTCTTCACAATTATCTGTTTGCAAGACCCTGCCCCAGAGTGGGGCAGGGCATTCGACAATGACCAATCAATTACTGAATGGTTTGTGCCATACCGGAAACAAGACTGGCAACCTTGGAAGAGATTGCATTTTCCATTTCCAAACCGGCACTTTGGGCATCAAAATCACGCTTAGCCTCATTAAGGCCCTGCTGCAGTTGAATGCCTTCCTGCTGAGCCTGAGTCACACTGTTCAACAGGTTGGTGAAGGCTCCGGAATTGCCTGCTGCTGCTTCTGCTGCCATAACGTATCTCCTTTATATAAAAAAACTAGTTTTGAAATTCCCGATGTCATCCATCAAACGCAGGGAATTTCCATATTCACTGCGGCACTGCGTTTCGTGCCAGAACGGACGCTTTGCTATTTTTGCGCCCAAACTTCTTCAACGACTTCCATGCCAGACTCAATCGCCTTAAGAAACCGGCTGAGCTTGTCATACTGTTCAGGATCAACACCCTGGCTCAACTCAAACCGAACCTCTGAAGCTGTCTGATTCAGTTTGCCGAGCACTTCATCTTTATAAATCCCAGAGACATCATTTTTCAGGTTTTGTTCTAATTGTAGCATCATTATCTATTAATCCTCTGCTCCGTAGAAAATAGGGATTTCCACACCACCATTGGAAAGGAGCACATAGTCCGGCGTAATCTTCCTGATAAAATAATTATTACCAAGAGTTGCTCCTTCCATGTATTTTTTCCCATCCTTGGAAACCAGAAACGGTGTCTTGCCAACACTGACGCTCCTGATCACCAGCTTGATACGCTTTCTTGCATCAAACAGATTCTCAATAATCGCAGGACCATCACCATTCAGCGCCAGAAACTCCTTGTAAAGATCACTCCAGCGACTGAGTTCGCTCTGCGTCAACTCACCATCTACTTTAATGCGATCCTGCTCGATAGTAACCCTGATACGGCTGGAAAGACCTTTTTTCTCGATGAACTGCTCCAAAGCCTCCTTGCGCTTGCGCAGGGTCTGTACTGCGGAGTCGTCAATGGAGCGGATGCCGCTGACATCACCCATGATATTGGTCTTGATCCGGGCCCAGTCCTCTTCATTGCTGACATAACCATGAGCGGACAAACGCCCCTCCCCCAGGCTTTTGAAGCCCAGATCTGCCTGTCCCAGTGCGTGAGCAACCGACTTTGCACTCTCCACCAGTTCCGTCATGACCCAGATACGGTAATTCACTCCGGCCTGGGAGGAACCTGTCCGGCTCATGAGGCTGCGCTTTTCCTCGACCGTATCGACATAACCGGTAATGATCACATTATTGCCGACCTCCATGACCTGCAATTTGTCGTTCGCCATGTCGGCCACCATTGTATCTGCCCGCTGACGTACCGACTCCCGCAAACCGACCTGTTCCGCCATGTTCATCAGGCTGGGCATGAAATAGAGCAGATTCGCCCCCAGCAGCAGCCCTCCTCCCAGCCAGAGGTATTTCTTGCTGCCGGTACGTGCCTGCCGCACTGCCGGTATATTGCGACCAGAATCTGCACGCCGGCTGGCAACCGGTACCGGGCGCGAGACCGGTCCGGCATCAGCAGCCTCATGCCCGACCACAGCCTCATCCTCCAACCGTCCGGGCCTGCGCACATCCGCAATAAAGAAATCCACACTGCCGATAGTCACCACCTGGTAGGGGCGCAACAGCTTTTCGCTGGCCTCCACCTCCTGACCATCAATCAGGACGGGATTTGCCAGCACCTCCAGCAGAATCGAGTCTAGGGATATTTTCAGCTTGAGATGTGAGTCGGCGATGTTTTCATCATGCAAAATAATGTCGCTCGACATTGATTTTCCAATCAATACCTCGCCAACCTTCAGCCGGACCAGAGCTCCGGCATTACTGCCACTCAGCACTTTCAGCAGAAAAGGAGTTTGTTGCGTTACCATACTGACTATCTTCGATTTTTATCTTTCAGTTTATTGTAGACTTCGCCTGTTCATGGCCGGAAGCCGGCGACCCGCCGGGCAGCAGTGTCATCGCTCAATGACATCCACCACATCAAAACCGGGAAAGCGCTCCTGCGTTGTTACATCCGTTCCGGCCTGGAGTGTCTGCACCGGTTTTTCGTTACTGTAGTTGACCCTTCCCTTCGCATCGACCCATTTGTATATCCGGGTGCGCTGGGGCGACTGGTTTTCCATCAGCTTGGCCATATCAAGAACGGCAGAGACAAAGCGCTCGGGACCATTGAAGTAGATCATGTTATCCACTTCTGATACCTCCCAGTGAAACTGTCCATCCAGGATACCCAGACGCTCAAGTGCAGCCGTGAACTCCTTGGGTTTCATTTTTTCCAGGCTGATCGAACCCCGCTGCGCCTCATCCTCCTTGTAGACATACAGGGTCTCGCCATCGTAGTACCAGATCAGTCCATAGGTTTTGGCAAGGTCATCAAAGATGAAGCGGGGCGTCTGCTCCCGATAGTGCATGCTGACAATATCCTTGACCATCGAACTGACGACAATCGGTGTTTCCTCGTTGGCTGCCAGTGTCTTCAGCATTTCCCCCAACGGCTCCTCATCGGAGAAATGCGAATACTTGCGGTCACTCCAGTTCAGCGGAGCCGCCATACAGGCCTGAAATGACAGCAGGGCAGCCAAGGAGAGAGCCCGGAGAAACATAGGAATACCACCTTCACAAAATTGTTCTATACCCCCATGATCCGATGACTATGGCTGAAAGTCGAGCTGCCACAGGACGAGCGCAACCAAAAACCGGAAAACTGCAGCAGATCATCAGTCACAACCTTCCATTCATCTTGTTTGAGCAATACCACTCATCGGCAAAATTTTAGAATGCCTGTAGTGCTTGACTGACAGACGAGGCTGCAGCTCCTGCCCTCATCATTTTGTTGTGCAGCAACAAGGAAACAGACATGTCCATTTGGAATCCGTACACCAGCATCGGCCAGAACAATTTTTTTACGCCGTCGCAGAATTTTTATTATCCGGGTGAGGGGTATGGCTCTGCCAACCTGTCGTCCGTCATGATGATGTTTTATGAAAGCGCCCTGCAACTGTACATTAATCAACTGGTGACGCAGCTGCTGGAGGAACTTTTGACAAACCTGCTCAACAACAATAACGGCGACTCTCCGACAGATACGGAAAACGAAGCCACTCACACCGCTGGCAGCACAACCGGAACCGAGCTCCCCCAGCAGCCCATCAACCCGACGGGTGACTAGCCTCCCCGGAAAGTACACCCTGATCACACCGCCCCCCTGATCCGATCCACTGATCCGGTTTTTTTGCAACACCAGCTGCTTGCCGATAATTTTGTTTCAGTGCTGTTCATGCTTGCTGATGTAATCTAGGACATGAAGCCTTTCAGAAATGAACCGGTACAGTGACTTCATACCCGTATCAGGTGTCACTAACAGAACAACTACAATGAACAATCGCCGCCAAATCAAGATACGACCGTTACAACTGCAAGCCTGGACTCCTTCGGGAATGCGCCTGAACAATATGGCGCTGAACAAGTCACAGGCCTTCACCTTCAGTCTGGATGAGAACCGGGTTTTCCGGCTGCGTCTTTTTCCAGGTGACAAAAGCAGACAGCCGCTTTATGCCATCAACATGACGCTCGGGATCGGGGACACCACAGCGGGGCTCTGGCTGTCTGACTGGCCACTGCTGGACAACATCCGTGAGTACATTCCGGAAGCCATGTTGCCGCGCCTGCCGGAAAACCTGGGAATCGCCCTGGCAGAAAACGCACTGGAGCCACTCATCAATATTGCAGAACACGGCCTGGCCAGCAAAATCAAGCTGCAATCCCTTTCAGCCCAACAGAACAGTCCGGTTTACACCCTGCCACTGGGTTTTGAACTGCTGGAGGCGAATCGCGGCAAACCCGACCCGAACAGCACCCATGCCGTGCATGGCCTGCTGATGCTGGAGGGGCAGCTGTACCCGATGCTACAGCAGCGTTTGCGACTCTGGCCTTCAGACCTGAATGAAGCATGGGAAAACCTGGAGACCAGCGTTTTTCTCGAAATCGGACAACTGGCACTCACCATCCCGGAAATCAACAGTCTGGGCAGCTCTGACGTACTCCTGCTGGAGAATAACCGTTTCCGGGAAGAAGGTACCATCAGGCTGCGGGTCAACCACAACCTGTACTGTGAAGCCGAAATCAGCAGCGGTGATGCCAACAAAATTCTAACCATAGCGACAGGATGGACCACCATGGCAGACCATGATGCACCCAACAGTATCGACCAGCTCAACAAACTGCCGGTCAAGCTCTCCTTCGACCTGGGGCAAAAAACCATTTCATTCAGTGAAATCAAACAGCTGAGGCCAGGTTATGTGATTGACCTGCCACACAGCCTGCCTGAAGTCGTACAGATTCATGCCCAGAACAAGCAGATAGGTACCGGCGAGCTGGTAGAGATCAGCGGCAGAATCGGTATCCGAATCATCAGTCTGTTCGGCACACGCCCCAGCAACTGACTTTCCTCCAACACCCGCAGATTACCGGCATTTAAAAACAATGGATTCGTTTCCCAATCCCATACTGCTGATGGGGCTGCTGCTGCTGCTTGGACTGGCACCCTTTGTTGCCATCCTAGTCAGCTCCTTCATCAAGATAACGGTGGTCATGCACCTGACCCGCAGTGCCCTCGGACTGCAACAGGAACCACCCAACATGGCCATCAGTGGCATTGCCATCATACTGAGCATTTACATCATGGCCCCGGTAGGTATGGAAACCTACGAAATTTTCAATGGCTACGGCATCGAGGTAACGGACATCAAGCATCCCGAGTTTCCACAGGCGCTGCGGGAAAGCTCACGTCCGCTGCAGGACTTCCTCACCAGGCACTCCACAACGGCAGAGCGCAATTTTTTCGTTCAGACCACCCAGAAAATCTGGCCGGAGAAATACGCCCGGGATGTGGATGAAAGCAACCTGCTGGTACTGATTCCGGCTTTTCTGGTCAGTGAACTGACGGTTGCCTTCCAGCTCGGCTTCCTGATCTATCTGCCGTTCATCATCATCGACCTGATCGTTTCCAACATCCTGCTGTCGCTCGGCATGATAATGGTGTCGCCCGTCATCATTTCCTTGCCCTTCAAGCTGCTGCTGTTTGTACTGGTTGATGGCTGGTCACGCCTTATTCACGGCCTCCTGCTGAGTTATTCCTGACCATGAACGAGAATTCACTACTCCATTTCACCGCACAGGCCATGCAACTGGTGCTGTACCTGTCACTGCCATCCATCGCTGCCGCCACACTGGTCGGCCTGCTGATCGGGCTGTTTCAGGCCCTGACCTCCATACAGGAGCAGACCCTGCCCCATGGCTTCAAGCTGGTTGCGGTTATTTTCGCCATAGCCGCCACCATCCGCTGGTTCGGACCGGAACTTTACAATTACACCATCCAGATTTTTGACCAGATCACCCAGCTGGGAGGCAGTGGCTGATGGAAGCAATTTCGGCGATCCAGCCCTGGTTCATGGCCCTGATCCTGACCACGCCCAGAATTCTGGTAGCGTTTTCGATCCTGCCCATGTTCACACAGCCCATTTTTCCGGCCCTGATCCGTAATGGCGTCATGGTGGTCATGTCACTGGCCTTGTTGCCGCTGACCCACGAACAGTTGCTGGACATGGAACTGAATATCGCCAACATCGCCCTGCTGCTGGTCAAGGAAAGCATCATCGGACTGGCCATGGGTTATGCCATGAGCATTCCATTCTGGGCCGTCCGGGGTGCCGGCTTCCTCATGGACCTGCAGCGCGGTGCCATGAGTGCCCTGTTTTTCTCCCCTACCGTGGCAGGCATGGTCTCACCACTGGGCAACCTGATGGCACAACTGGCCACCACCATGCTGTTCATGGGTGGTGGATTCCTCATGCTGATACAGACCCTGATGATGAGCTACCAGACATGGCCGCTGGATACCTTTTTCCCCTCTTTCAATGCCGGCACAGCCAAGTTTTTCCTGCAGCAGATGGACAGCCTGATGTACACGCTGGTACTGATCGCCGGCCCCTTCCTGGCACTGATGTTTCTGATTGATTTCGGCACCGGTCTGGTCGGGCGCTACCTGCCACAGCTGAACATTTTCCTGGTTGCCATGCCCATCAAAAGTGCCCTGGTATTTTTTGTGCTGATTTTCTACGTCAGCATTGTCGGGCACTACCTGCACGACATTTTCATCAACTTCGGCTCTCACCTCCAGATACTGGATCAATTGATCAATGAGTCAGGACAGTAGCAGCGAAAAAACCGAAGAGGCCACCCCCAAGAAACTGCGGGATGCCCGCAAGAAAGGGCAGGTGGCCAGCAGCAAGGACGTACCATCGGCCTTCATTCTGGCTGTCGGCGTGGTGTACTTTGCCGTCCTGGGTCCCTGGTTCCTGCAAAAGCTGCTGGAAATCTTCCTGCTGGCAGCACAGCTGTACAGCTTCGATTTTGGTGAGGCGCTCAGCGGCATCATTCGAATCACCCTGGAGCTGGCGGTCATGACACTGCTGCTGCCATTCATATTGATCACCACGCTGGCAGCGATTCTGAGCTTCATCGTGCAGTTCGGGCTGGTCTTTTCTTTTGATCCCGTGATTCCCCGCATGGAAAAAATCAATCCGGCCAGCGGTTTCAAACGCATTTTCTCCGCCAAACAGCTCGTGACCACCCTGTTATCCCTGGTCAAGACCATCCTGATCGCCACCGTACTGTTCTTTGTGGTACGCAACGGTGTTTATGAGCTGATGAACGAAGTCAACCAGTGCAACATTCTCTGCCTGGGCCAGCTGTCAGCAGAGCTGTTCGGAAACATGATGATGTTCATCCTGCCCCTGATCATCACCCTCGCCATTATCGACTACCTGTTCCAGCGCTCACAGTTCATGAAAGAACAGCGCATGACCAAGGAGGAGGTCAAGCGTGAGATGAAAGAGATGTTCGGCGACCCGCATGTCCGGGGAGCACGCAATGAAATGCGCCGGGAACTGAGTGAACAGGACATTCAGTCCCGAATCAAGACAGCTCGTCTATTGTTGATCGATATCGGGATTGCAGTCGCATTACACTATGAGCAGGATGTCACGCCCCTGCCAATCATCGTCGCCATCGGGAAATCAACCATGGCCCGCAAAATGGTGGAAATCGCCCAGGTCGAGCGGGTTCCGGTACTGACGGATGGACGACTGGTGCAGGATTTGCTCGAAGAAGGGAAACTGGATCAGTACATTCCGACCTCGACCATTGACCGGGTTGCCTATGCCATGCGCAAGACGAGCAAGTAGTAACAACACTGAAAATCAACAATATTAATCAATTATTCGCGAACGGGACCATTATGGCAGCAACAAACCAGCAACAACCCCAACAAGCCGAGGGATTGGGACGCATCAGCAAGGCTTTATCCGATTTTGGTGAACGGGCACGCTCCGGTGAGCTGAAAGCCCGGCTGCAGTATTTTCTGTTCCGTCAAAGTCAGCAGGCCCGACGCTCCGACAGCCTGCTGTCCAAATACAAACGCCGCCTGCAGGAGGACTGGGCCAAATGGCTGGGCATCGCTGCCGGCCTGACCGCCCTGGTGATGTTCCTGAGTCCGGACAGTTTCTGGTTCTGGCAGATTCCGCTGGTACTGCTGCTGACTATCCTGGCTCCCTTCTTTTTTGAACTGCCCAATACCCTGAACGCCCTGTTCGGTAATACCGAGCAACAGCATCTGGTCGGCTCCATCATCACCCTGACCCATCCGATTGTGGATGGTCAGGGACAGACTCACCTGGAAGGCAGGGACTGGCAGGTGTCTGGGCCTGACTGCGTGGCCGGCTCATCAGTAAAAATCGTTACCCTGGATGCCCGTACCCTGTACGTCACCCTGGTCGGGCAGGATGCCCACAACTTCGGAAACCACTAATGGAAGGCAGTATCCGGCTGACACCCCAGGATGAGCGGACCACAGTCATTACCCTGCAGGGACCATTGGATCATGACATGGCGCAGAACCTGGCCACCCTTGCCGCCCGGACCCAGACCTTCGTGATCCTGAACTGCAGGCAGATCCCTTACATCACCGCCGCCGGATCACTCGCATTACTGAAATTCTATCAGACCACCCGGAAGAAACCGGTACTGCAGGAAGCCGGCCCGGAGCTTGTCAGCACCCTGCAACTCACCGGGGCTGCCGGGTACGTGATCCTCAATCCGGATGCCGATCCAACAACAGCCAGCTGAACAGAAAAATGTCAAACAAAAATTCACAAAGCCTGATAGCCCGTCTGATCCAGCGCAGCGATGTTGCGGTTGCCATCCTGCTGGTCCTGATCATTTTCATGATGATCCTGCCGCTGCCGACCCTGCTGATCGACACCCTCATCGCCCTGAACATGGGGCTGGCCATCATCCTGCTGATGCTGGCTGTCTACCTTCCGTCACCTCTGGCCTTCTCGGCCTTTCCGTCGGTATTGCTGCTCAGCACCCTGTTCCGGCTGGCACTGTCCATATCGACCACCCGCCTGATCCTGACAGAAGCCGATGCCGGTGAAATCATCCAGACTTTCGGGGAGTTTGTAGTGGCCGGCAACCTGATTGTCGGTCTGGTCGTGTTTCTGATCATCACCATTGTACAGTTTGTGGTTATCACCAAAGGATCGGAGCGGATTGCCGAAGTCAGCGCCCGTTTCTCCCTGGACGCCATGCCTGGCAAGCAGATGAGTATCGACAGTGACCTGCGTGCCGGCGTCATTACCATGCAGGACGCCCGCGCCCGCCGCAACAACCTGGAAAAGGAAAGCCAGCTGTTCGGCTCCATGGATGGTGCCATGAAATTCGTCAAAGGAGACGCCATTGCCGGCCTGATCATCATCATTGTCAACATCATTGGTGGTATCTCCATCGGCAGCTTCCAGCGCGGCATGGATATCGGTGAAGCCATGAATATCTATTCCGTTCTGACCATCGGGGACGGACTGGTATCCCAGATTCCGGCCCTGTTCGTCTCCATCACCGCCGGTATCATTGTCTCCCGGGTCACGGTTGATGATAAAAGCAATCTGGGCGAGGATATTGGCCGCCAACTGTTGTCCCAGCCCAACGCACTGCTTATCGGTGCCGCCGTTGTCACCCTCATGGGGTTGATTCCTGGCTTTCCGACCCTGGTATTTTTCATCCTGGGTGCCCTGCTGGGCTTTACCGGCATGATGCTGCGCCGGGTACAGAATCGTTACGAATTTGCTGATGCGGAAGAAGTGACAGTCGTCGGGCATGAGCGTGCCGGCAAGGGTGGCGGTGGTGCACTGAGCCAGGATATGGCAACAGCACTGGAAGAAATGCAACCGCTTTCGTCCGTGCATGTCGAGCTGCCGGAAAATGCACGCCAGCTCATGTCACTGCCGGACCTCAATACCAGCTTCACTGCGGTGCGGCAGGAGTTTTTCAAGGAGCTGGGCGTTCCCTTGGATGGTATCAGCATCAGCATCTCCAGCCACCAGCCCTCCGATGATTACCAGGTATCCATTCATGGCATCCCGGTCGGCAAGGGCCAGCTGGGTACCAATACAAACCAGCGCCAGGAACAGGATGTCATTCAGGCAGATAACAACTCGCTGCTGGTAACACCAGCCCGCAATCAGGACCTGACGCCGATTCAGGTATTGACGCGCCACATCAATTACATTCTGCATCGCCATGCCAGCGAGTTCATCGGCATCCAGGAAGTCCACTCCCTGATGGGCAAGCTGGAAGGGGCCGGTTACGCCACACTGGTGCAGGAAGCCCAGCGTGCAGCCCCCAATCCCCGCATTGCTGATATTCTCAAGCGCCTGCTGAATGAAGGGGTCTCTATCCGCGATCTGCGTCGCATTCTGGGTACCATCGTGGAGTTTGGTGAAGCAGAAAAGGATAACGGCATGCTGACAGAACGGGTCCGTATCAGCATGAAGCGCCAGTTGTCCTATACCTTTACCAACGGCACCGGCAAGCTGCCAGTCTACATGCTGGATCCGGAGAGTGAAAAACTGCTGCAGACCAGCATCCGTCAGACACCGGCAGGCATTCACATGGCCCTGCCCCCGGATGTGAGCCGGCGTCTGTCCGAAAACCTGCGCAGCCTTGAAGAGCAGCATGCCCAGAATCCTGCTCCCGGCGCCCCGCGTCCGGTCGTACTGACCAGCCTTGACCTGCGCCGCCATATCCGTAACCACCTGACTGCCGAATTTCCGCAACTCCCCATTCTCTCCCTGCCCGAACTGACACCGAACGTAGCCGTACAGCCCGTAGGGGAAATCCGTCTGCTGGCACCACCAACCACAGGGTAACCACACACATGTCACTGGAATACGTACCTGAACGCCTGCGTGCCGCAATCAAGACTGCCACCACACTGGTGCTGCACGGCCGCATTGTACAAGTCACCGGAACCGTCGTGCGCGCCATCATTCCGAAAGTCAGGCTGGGGGAACTGTGTATCCTGCGCAATGCCGGTGAAGAGGGCTACATCCCGGCAGAAGTCATCGGCTTTGAGCAGAACATCGCCCTGCTGGCCCCGATCGGCGATATGCAGGGTGTCTCCATCCATACCCAGGTCACCGCCACTGGCGAAACCCTGCGGGTTGCAGTGGGAGAGAGCCTCAAGGGCTGTGTCCTGGACGGTGTGGGGCGCATACAAAGCAACACCTTCAACCATGCCCTGAACCTGCAGGAATCCTATCCGCTTTACGCATCCCCACCCGATCCCCTGCAACGGCAGATGGTGCACCAGCCCCTGTCGCTGGGCATCCGCGCTCTGGATGGACTGGTCACCTGCGGTATCGGCCAGCGTATCGGCATTTTTGCCGGAGCCGGGGTCGGCAAAAGCTCACTCCTGAGCATGCTGATCAAACATGCCGCCTCGGATGTGAATGTTGTGGCCCTGATTGGTGAGCGGGGCCGGGAAGTGCGAGAGTTCATCGAGGACTCGCTTGGCAATGAGGGCATGAAAAAAACCATTCTGGTGGTTGCCACCTCGGATCGGCCCCCCATTGAACGCCTCAAGGCTGCTTATGTGGCAACGGCTGTCGCCGAATACTTCCGGGACCAGGACCAGAAAGTGCTGCTGCTGATGGACTCGCTCACCCGCTTTGCCCGTGCACAGCGTGAAATCGGACTGGCTGCAGGCGAAGCACCGGCCCGACGCGGCTATCCACCTTCCGTGTTCTCCGAATTACCTAAACTGGTTGAACGTGCCGGAAGTGGTGCCAGTGGTTCCATCACCGCCTTTTATACGGTGCTGATCGAAGGGGACGACATGTCTGATCCGGTCGGTGATGAAGTACGCTCCCTGCTGGATGGCCATATCATTCTTTCCCGTGAGCTGGCTGCTGCCAACCATTATCCGGCCATTGATACCCTGGGCAGCCTGAGCCGTCTGATGGCCAGGCTGGCAACACCGGCCCAGCGGGAAGCGGCAGCCCATATCCGGGGACTGCTGTCCAAGCACAAGGAAATTGAATTTCTGGTTCGTGTCGGGGAGTACCAGCGGGGTGCCGACCCTCAGGCAGATGAAGCGCTGGACAAGATTGATGCGATTCGCGCTTTTCTGAAGCAGAAACCGGATGAACACAGCAGTTATGACCAAACGCTGGCCCAACTGGTTCAGCTGGCCGGATTCCAGCAATGAGTCTGGAGAAACTGCAGAAAATCCGTGCCAGACGGCTGGATAAGCAATTACTGCTGGTACAGGAACGCAAGAGTCAGATGCTGGCTGCCGAACAGCAGTTGCATCAGGCCCGTCAGGAGCTGGAGCAGTTCCATCACTGGCGACTCAATCACCAGGAAAGCCTGTTCAAGGGCCTGCAAGGTCAGACTTTTGGCCCGGAAGCCATTTTTGAATACCGCAACACCCTGGAATCTCTGGGACAAAAGGAAGAAATGCTGCACGTGACCATCCACCAAGCTGGTGAACAGTTGAAGCTGGCCCAGGAAGCCTATGCCAGCGAACGGCAAAGCGCCAACGCCTTGGCAATGAAAAATGAAAAAACCAAAGAAATCGTTGATATAATGAATAAAGAGGATGCTCAGCTCGCTCTGAGCAAGGAAAATACACCCGAGAACTGACCCCCCGACTCCCGCTCACTCTCATGCCAGCCCGCCGGTCCCTGCACAGCCCTACTTCGGAAACGCCTTGCGGATGGTCTTCACCAGTACATCAACCTGCTGCTCGACACTGGCGTTGACAATACCGACATCGGACTCCAGCACACACTCATCCAGCTTAAGGCGTGCATCGCCGATGACTTCAATGTGGTTGAAACTCTGCTGAACTTCACGCAACTGTTCATTGACAGCCTCCAGCATCTGGGGATGGGCACGTACCGTCAGCTTGTTGCCATTGCGGATCAGCTCCAGCCCGTTATGAACGGCACTTTTCACCAGTGTTTCGCTATCAAACCCGTTGATGACTTCCCGGATGGTATCCACCACCAGATCAACCATGGACTGCTCAACCTGTTGCAACTGCTGGTGCATGCGCAGTGAGTAACCAAACAATGCTTCCGCCTGTTCCTGGCTGGCCTGCTCCATCCCATCGGCAAAACCCTGCCGGACTGCTCCGACTTTGGCCTGTTCCAGCTCAAGGGCACGCTGCTTTTCACGCTGGGCCAGCTTCTGCATCAGTTCCTCATAGCCCAGCAACTGTTTGTAGTCCCTGGACTTAAGAATGGTCTGCCCTGGCTGAAGCTGGGTCTCCAGTGACCTAACTGAAACGAATTTGTCCATCTATTCCAACCCCCATACGAATCTCTATGGCTGTTTTTTGTATCAATGCTGAACACTCTTTCTGCTGCAGCCCCTGTGCCATGGTATGAGTCCGGAAACGCCGGTGCAACTCATACCAGTCCTGTGGTAGCTTCAGCAGCAAACGCTTACGCAGGGCCGGCGGGTAATCCTGCAGGGCCGTCATGAAGCAGGCCATTCCCGCAAGCACCAGCCATTTGCGTGGCGGCAGCTTGCGTGGCAGGTCCAGCTCCAGCTCCATCTTGCCACGCAGGCGGTTGGCACTGCGCTGCATGAACATGAAAATGTCCTCCCCCACCAGTTCACGAATTTTCTGTACATCCTCACGCACGATGATGTGCTGAATTTTGGGATAGTACAGAACAGAACCGGTATGAAGCACCAGCTTTTCCAGATCCTTGCCGGACCACAGGGCGATGCGGGTCAGGGAGTTGGAAAAGTGGAAGAACACCTGATTTTCCAGTCCAAAACGCTGGAACAGGTGTTGGACAATTCGTTCGGCACTGCGATGCTTGCCCACCAGCTTCCGGATCAGGGGGCCATCAGGCATTTTTTCAAGCCAGCTGTCATGAATGTAGTGATCCGGGCGGAAATTAAATTCCCACACCAGACTGGACAGCTTTTTGTTGCTCCGTATTGTATCAGCTTGTTCGTTACTCATTGCTTGCTATGACATCCAGATTCAACCATTATCAGCACCTTCCTGCGTCAGATCACAATCAGAAGGGTAAGCGGAAGGTTGAACCGAATAAGCGCTCCGTGATTTTACGCTCCAGAAACCGCCCGTTGGACCAGCTCCCCGACAAGGCCGGGAGCTTTCCGTCCAGCGGGCCAGACCGCTAGAATAGTCACTTTTTCAGGCCAAAAAAGCTATCAATGGAAGACATAGGGTTATCTTTAAGGGACAAGCTCAATCTGGAGACAGCATCGGTCAGCTGGCATGAACTGGCACTGTTTTTTGCACGCGGGCGTGTTATTGAAGTCAAGAATGGACTGGATCTGGTCGAAGTCGCTGCAGCCCTGACCAGCGACAATACCGTTCTGTTCAGCCGCTGGATCGAGATTGGCAGCATCCGGCATCTGCCGGATGCAACAGCCAGAGCGTGGGTACTGGATGACAGCCATTTATGGGCCGTTGTGGTTGCACCCTGGGTACTGGTGCAGGACCGGCGCTGATAACAAAATGGCGGCGGAGTCGCTCTCACGCCGCCAGGTAAACCCTCTCGGGTTACTCCTCCTGTCAACTCAACTGTTTTTGCGGTCGGCAATCAGCCCATCAACCACGCCCGGATCTGCCAGTGTCGAGGTATCCCCGAGGCTGTCCAGTTCATTGGCCGCAATCTTGCGCAGGATGCGACGCATGATCTTGCCGGAACGGGTCTTGGGCAAACCGGGAGACCACTGGATGAGGTTGATCTTGGCAATCGGTCCGATTTCCTTGCGCACCAGATTGACCAGCTCTTTCTCCAGTTCAGGCGTCCCCTTGGCACCCGCCATCAGGGTGATGTAGGCATAAATGCCCTGACCGGTCAGCTCGTGCGGATAGCCAACCACGGCAGCCTCGGCAACCAGTTCGTGCAAGACCAGTGCCGACTCGATTTCAGCTGTCCCCAGACGGTGACCGGAAATATTGAGCACGTCATCCACCCGGCCCGTGATCCAGTAGTAGCCGTCTTCATCACGACGTGCCCCGTCACCGGTAAAATAATAGCCCGGATACATGGCAAAATAGGTTTCATAGAAACGCTTGTGGTCACCATATACACTCCGCATCATGGACGGCCAGGGGAAGCGAATGGCCAGATTGCCTTCCGCCGGGCTGGTGGTGATTTCATTGCCCTGATCATCCAAAAGCACCGGCTGAACACCAAAGAACGGGTTGGTGGCAGAACCCGGTTTGAGCGGCGTCGCACCGGGCAACGGCGTCAGCATGTGAGCACCGGTTTCGGTCTGCCACCAGGTATCGACAATCGGGCAACGCTCCTTGCCAACCACCCGGTGATACCACTCCCAGGCTTCCGGATTGATCGGCTCGCCAACAGAGCCCAGCAGGCGCAGCTTGTCCAGACGGGCACTTTCCACAAACTGGTTGCCGGCCCCCATCAGCATGCGGATGGCAGTCGGTGCGGTATAGAAAATGGTGACATTGTGCTTGTCACAGACATCCCAGAACCGGCTTGCACTCGGATAGGTCGGAATGCCCTCGAACATCAGGGAAGTCGCTCCGTTGGCCAACGGCCCGTAGACAATATAGGAGTGCCCCGTAACCCAGCCCACATCAGCGGTACACCAGTAGACATCACCATCCTTGTAATCAAACACGGTTTTGTGGGTCATGGCCACCTGCAGCAGATAACCTGCCGTGGTGTGCAGCACGCCCTTGGGCTTGCCGGTGGATCCGGACGTATAGAGGATGAACAGCGGATCATCGGCCTCCATGGACTCCGCCGGGCAGTCGGCAGACGCTTGCGCCATGAGGTCATGATACCAGACATCCACATCATGCCACTGCACCGGATCACCGCCACGCTTGACCACAATACAGGTATGTACGTCGGGGCAGGACCTGAGGGCAATATCGGCATTGGCTTTCAGGGGCACACGTTTGCCGCCGCGCATGGACTGGTCGGAAGTGATGACCACGGTACATTCGGAATCCTGAATCCGGCTCGCCAGTGCATCCGGAGAGAAGCCCCCGAAAACGATGGAGTGGACCGCTCCGATACGGGTACAGGCCAGCATCGCCACCGCAGCCTCCGGAATCATCGGTAGGTAGATGGAGACCCGGTCCCCCTTCTTGACCCCCCGGCTTTTCAGCACATTGGCAAACTTGCAGACTTCTTCGTGCAACTCGCGGTAAGTGATATTGCGCGCCTCGTCCGGGCTGTCGCCTTCCCAGATGATGGCAACCTGATCACCCCGCTCAGCCAGATGCCGGTCCAGGCAATTCTCTGCTACGTTCAGCAGCCCCCCCTTGAACCAGTTGATGTGCAGGTTCTCCTGCTCAAAACTCCAATCCAGAACGGTGTCCCATTGCTTGCGCCAAGTGAGGTAATTAGCGGCCTGCTCACCCCAGAAAACTGCAGGATCATCGACGGACTGCTGGTACATGGACTGGTATTGTTCAGCCGTGACATTGGCTTGGGCGGCAAAAGCGGCGGGTACGGGATAAGTCTTTGAATCAGACATAAATGTGACTCCTCACTACATAAACGTTGCAGAATTCGGGGCACTCTTATTAAAGTTCTTCTCAGCTGCCCGTATGGTTATACAATCCCATCAAAAAGTCCAGAAAAACAACAGAAAACTCTTAAAAAAAACCAGAATTGTCGACAATCATGCTTGATCCATTCCATCCCGCATCAGGGGACGCAGGGCGGTGGCCAGACTTTTGAAGGCATGGGGATTGGCTGCCTCCTCCCGCCGCAACAACTGTTTCATGTGCTCGCGCTGGGTCGGCATGTCAAAACAGGCCGGGCAGTTCTCCACAATCACCGGCAGCCCGGCAGCGTGGGCAAAGTCCGCTGTCTGGCGTTCACGCGCATGCACCAGCGGACGGATAACCCGCAGATCACCGGCATCAATACGGTAATGGGCTTTCATGGTTTTGAGCCTGCCACCATGGAAGGCCGACATCAGGAAACTCTCGGCCAGATCATCCAGATGCTGGGCCAGCGCCAGCACGTTATAACCCTGTTCGCGGGCGGTGCGGTACATCAGGCCGCGCTTCATGCGCGAACAGAAGGCACAATAGGAATTATTGTCCATGTGCGTTTCCGCCAGCGCCATGATCGGCTCGCGCACATAGTGATAAGGCACACCCAATTGCTCCAGGTAGGGAATCAGGGGAGATGGATCAAACGCACCGGATTGCGGATCAATCGTGACCGCAGCGAACTCGAAGCGTACCGGAGCCTGACGCCGGAAATGGTGCAGCAGGTGCAGCAGTGACAGGGAATCCTTGCCCCCGGACAGCCCCAGCAGAATCCGGTCGCCTTCCCGGATCAGGTCAAACTCGCCAATGGCCCGCCCGACAGCACGCACCAGGGTTTTCGGGGGACGGGCAAAAACGCCCGTGCCCGCACCAGCATCCGTCACCGGAGACAATATTGCATTCATACCCTGAACATAACCGATTTTCGGCCCATTGCTCAATGAGAAAATACGGACAGGCCGGTACCCCGAAGCGCCTCAGTCCCCACCCATCAGGCGGATATAGGTCTCAAGGTCGACATTCCCGCCCGACAGTACCACCACCACGGTTTTCCCCCGGTAATCCTCCAGCCGGTCCAGCACTGCTGCCAGTCCCGCCACGCCCCCCGGCTCAACCACCAGCTTCAGGTGGGTGAAGGCCAGCCGCATCGCTGCACGAATTGCGGTTTCCGGTACCACTACCGCCCCCGCCAGCGTCCGGCGGTTGATGGCAAACGTCAGCTCACCCGGTGTGGGTGTAATAATGGAGTCACAGATGGAGCGTTGTTGCGAATCATTACTGACGCGCTCCCCGGCCAACAGGGAGCGGCGGGTATCATCAAAATGCTCAGGCTCGGCAGCAAACACCGACACAGACGGCAATAAGTGCTGCAGGGCCAGCGAAACCCCGGCAACCAGCCCGCCTCCCCCACAGGGGCAGAACAGGGCATCCGGCATCACACCCAGATGAGTCAGTTCCCCGGCCAGCTCCAGTCCCACGGTGCCCTGCCCGGCAATAATGGCCGCATCATCATAAGGCGGTACCAGAATGCGCCCCTCCTGACGGGCGATTTCCTGCCCGATGGCCTCGCGGCTTTCCGTATAACGGTCATACAGGATCACTCTGGCCCCGTAACCACGGGTATTGTCGATCTTGAGCACCGGCGCATCACGAGGAATCACAATGGTGGCACTGACACCCAGCGCCTGCGCGGCTGCCGCTACACCCTGGGCATGATTGCCGGACGAATAGGCGACCACACCCCGGGCACGCTCCTCCGGGGTCAGCGCCCTGATGCGGTTACAGGCACCTCGGAACTTGAAAGAACCGGTACGCTGCAGGCATTCGGCCTTGAGCAGCACCCGGCAACCCAGCACCTGATTCAGTAAAGCGCTCTCCAGTACCGGCGTATGCACGGCCTCGCCCTCGATACGGCGGGCGGCCTGGCGGATGGCATCCATATCCGGCAACCATTCATCCTTATTCATGTATTCACCTGATTGTGGCTCCAGCAGCCCACATAATACTTCCCGAGGCATCAGCCTGTCTTGAGTCCAGTCGACAGTGACTCCATAATACCTGCTTGCCCAACAGAGAAACCTGCCATGCACTACCCCGCATCCAGACTCCCCCAGATCGGCACCACCATTTTCACCGTGATGTCGCGCATGGCCAGCGAATACGGTGCCATCAACCTGTCCCAGGGGTTTCCCGACTTCAACGGCCCCCAGGCCCTGCTGGAGCGGGTCGGCTATCACATCGCCCGGGGAGCCAACCAGTACCCGCCCATGCCCGGCGTCCCCTCCCTGCTGGCAGCCATTGCCGACAAGGTGGAGCGCCATTACGGACGCAGCCTCAACCCGGAAACTGAAATCACGGTCACTTCCGGTGCCACCGAAGCCCTGTTCGACGCCATCAGCAGCATGGTGTTTCCGGGGGATGAGGTCATCCTCTTTGATCCTGCCTATGACAGCTATGCCCCGGCCATTGAACTGAACGGCGGCAGACCGGTATCCATCCAGCTCAAACCTCCCCTGTTCCCCATGGACTGGGACCAGGTACGCGCCGCCATCACACCCCGTACCCGACTGATCATCTTCAACTCACCCCACAACCCGACCGGTGCAGTCCGGGATGCCGATGATATTGAGCAGCTGATCCGTCTGGTAGCCGGAACCGACATCCTGCTGCTGGCGGATGACGTGTATGAACACATGGTTTTTGATGGCCGGCAGCATCACAGTTTTGCCAGCCATGAGGTGCTGTTCGAGCGCAGTTTCGTGGTGTCCTCATTCGGAAAAACCTACCATACCACCGGCTGGAAAGTCGGCTATTGCATCGCCCCGCCGGCCCTGACCACCGAATTCCGCAAAATCCACCAGTACGTCACCTTCACCACCCCGACCCCGCTGCAGCTGGCGCTGGCGGATTACCTGCAGCAGGCACCACAGCACGGTTTTGAGCTGGCCGGATTCTACCAGCAGAAACGTGACCACTTCTGTGAGGCCATGCAGGCCAGCCGCTTCCGCTTCACCCCTTCAGCCGGTACCTATTTCCAGCTGATGGATTACAGCGCGATCAGTGAGCAGCCGGATACCGCCTTCTGTGAATACCTGACCAAAACCGTGGGCGTGGCAGCCATCCCGGTATCCGTATTCTGCCACCAACCGCCGGACATGCGACTGGTTCGCTTCTGCTTTGCCAAAAGTGACCAGACCTTGTTGCAAGCTGCTGAAAAATTATGTGCCATTTAACAGGAAAGCCTTTACCATCATGAGTGATACCCATACCTCTCCACCGAATCTACGGGTCAGCCTGATCCAGAGCGAACTGGTCTGGCACAACCCGCAAGCCAACCGTCAGCATTTCAACCATCTGCTGGCCCCCCTGCAGGGGCAGACCGATCTGGTGGTTCTACCGGAGGTATTCACCAGCGGGTTCAGCATGGAACCGGAGCAGATCGCCGAGCCCTGCACCCGCACCCCGGACGGCCTCAGCGCCCCGACCATCACCTGGATGCAGGAACAGGCCATCCGGCTCAATGCCGCGTTGTGTGGCAGTGTCGCCATGCGCATTGACGAGGATGGCAGGCAGGGCTGCGTGAACCGGCTGCTGTTTGTCACCCCGGACGGGCAGGTACAGCATTATGACAAACGCCACCTGTTCCGTATGGCGGGTGAACATGAACACTTTCTGGCCGGCAATCAACGCCTGCTGGTCCGGTTCCGGGGCTGGGACATCCTGCCGCAGGTATGCTACGACCTGCGCTTTCCGGTCTTTTCACGCAACCGCAATGATTACCATCTGGCCCTGTACGTTGCCAACTGGCCCGCCCCGCGCCGTCATCCCTGGCGCACCCTGCTGCAGGCGCGTGCCATTGAAAACCTGTGTTATACCGTCGGTGTGAACCGGGTCGGTACTGACAGTGCCGAACAAAGCTACAGCGGTGACTCCATGGCGGTGGATTTCAAGGGTGAAATCCTGCTGGATCGGGCTGCCGGAAGCGCTTTTGTGGAAACGGCCACCTTCAGCATGACGGAGCTGCTGGCGTTCCGGGAGAAGTTTCCGGCTTGGCAGGATGCGGATGATTTTACCCTGCACGGGCTGTCTGCCTGCCTTTCAGATTGAAGCCAGCGGAAAGGCATTCAAATCATCACGGCAACTGCGCCACCGGGGTAAATGCCTGTCCAGCAAACGGATAAATTCCTGTCCATGATTTGCCTCCAGCAAGTGGGCCAACTCATGAACGACAATGTACTCCAGGCATTCTGGTGGTTTTTTAATAAGCTCCAGATTGACGAGGATACTGCGGGAAGCCGGGGAACAACTCCCCCATCTGGTTTTCATCCTGCGGACAGTGCAGTTGGCAACAGAAACACCCAATTCCTTTTCCCAGTGGGCAATAAGCAGCACAAGCTGCTGCTTCAGCTGTTCCCGGTACCACTCTGTCAGGATCTGCTGCTTTTTCGCCTGACCGGTTCCGGGGCGCACCTGTAACACCATCTTGTTGTGGAACAGTGTTACCTCTGGCCTGGCCTCTCGTTCAACGATTTCCAGCAGGTAACGCTTGCCCCGAAAGTAATGGCTTTCCCAGCCCAGATATTCACGCGGAGCTTCACGTGTCTGTTGCCGGAATTTGCGCTGCTGTTGCCTGATCCACCCCAGTTTACTGATGACAAACAGGCGTATGTTACCCAGCTCCATACCGTTTGGCGCTGACACCCTTACCGCGCCATCGGGCGGGTAGACACTGAGATGCACATGTTTGATCGCCTTATGCCTTACCTCAACTGACACACCATTCAGCTGTAGCAGGGCTGCATCAGTACTCATCTTGTTGCTCAATAATTTTGAATATCCGTTCGACTTCCGCTTCTTCCCTGAGAAGTTGCCAGATCGCACCCTTGATGATGTTCTCCTTGGCTTCCACGCCGCGCCAGTGTGACGGTTTGAGCAGTCTGACCGTTTCATCCATTTCCAGCGCCAGCGCTTCGTTCTTGCCCAGAGCATTGTACAAGGCACGCTTGGCCGGGGTATTCAGTGTATCCGGGGCATCCTCTGACGCATTACCCTGCGCAGCCCTTTTTGCCAGTTCAGCAACCTCCTGTAAATAGGCTTCGTAAGCAATGGCCTGTTCTTTACGGCGTTTGATCAGATCGTCCAGCAGCCTGGACATTTTTGCGTAATAGGTGGGGTCCAGCAGATGATCCTTGATGATCTTGCTGCGCACGTTGTTTTCGATGGTTTCGGCAACTGCTTCCTTGTTCCCCTTGATCCCGTCCGGCATGTCATTGATGGCATCGGCAATACCGGATTTCACAATGATGTCGATCAGCGGCATGTCTCCAAAGGGGGAAATGACCTTGGCACCATCCGCCGCAATGTAAGTATCCAGCAGATAGCGCATGTCTGCTTCATAGGACTTCAGGTCGATGATTTCGTTACTGGCGCGTTTAATCACCTCGCGCAACTTGGTGTAGTGATCCAGCCGCTTCCTGATGTACTCAATTTCGGCATCAGGTGGTGTTCAGAATTCTGTGTCATTTCTTTAGACTGATTGAAAGAGGAATGATACATGAAAGACAAAATAGAATTCGATATGGATGCCGCACTGGCGGCGCTGCGTGAAGGTAAAGGGCTCAGCGGCAAAGACGGTGTTCTGACGCCACTGATCAAGCAGCTTACTGAGGCCGCCATGCAGGCGGAGCTTGAAGGCCATCTAAAGACGGACGAGAAGCCCAATCGCAAGAATGGCAGCTCCCGCAAGACGATGAAATCCACCGCTGGGGAGTTCGAGCTGGATACACCCCGCGATCGCGCCGGTACTTTCGAGCCGCAGCTGGTCAAAA
>JAGRJD010000177.1 GCA_020442915.1 Thiothrix sp.
ACTACTACCACAGCAACAGCCTGCCGACCGATGGCCTGATTTCCCTGTCCATGGTCTTTGTCGGTATCACCTTCGTGATCAATTCGCTGGACTCGCTGATCCGCCTGTATACCGACAACCTGAACCTGACCACCGACCGGCTGGGCAAGTGGCAGTATATCCTTGGCAACCTGTTCGCCCTGTTCGGCCTCACGTTGCTGTTCAAACTCGACTTCCTGCAGATCCAGTGGGTCGGGGCGGTAGTGATCGGGCTTTATTTCGCCTGCTTTGCCTACATTCTGATAAAAAAACGCCAGGAAGTGGCCGCGATTACCGGTGCCCCGGCAGAACGTGTGCTGGATTTCGCAGCGATTGACAAGGCACACTGATGGTGAACACCCCCGGCTCAGATATTCTCTGCCACAAACATCCGGAATGGCAGGAATACCTGGGCCGGGTTGTCGGAAGCGTCGCCAGCTCAAGTGGACGGGTGCCGACTTTGAGGCGATGACGGCCCCCAGAGTCGGCACGCTGTCATCCGGGCCGTGCTACAATGCAGCGTGTCGGAAACTGATGCACAGACAACCCGGAGATCAGGATGGATTCACGACTGCTGCAGGCAGAAGAACTGGGAGTCAGGCTTGAAATCGTGAATGGCCTGCCAATCTGGGAGGCTCAGCCGGTCTACAAGCACCAGAAGGCCGTAGACCGGATCCGGGGCACGATACGACCCCGCTCCGGTACCCGCTGCAGTTGTGTGCACATTGCGGATGTCTATGTCAGCTTCCCGGACGGATCGCTGAAACGTCCGGACATTGCCGTGTTCTGCCGGGAGCCGGATGAAGAGGAAACCGCCATTACCCTGATTCCCGAAGCCGTGATCGAAATCATCAGCAAAGGCTATGAAGCCAAAGACCTGCAGATTGCTCCTCCCTTCTATCTGGCCCAGGGAGTCAAGGATGTAGTGGTCTTCAATCCCTATACCCTGGCCGTGCTTCATGTCCGCCGTGACGGCGCCCACCAGCTGCTGTCACCGGCAGCCATCGTGTTTGAGTGTGGCTGCACGGTAGAGGTCTGAGCTGCCCGTCCCGGCATTTCCCCCTGAAGCTGCCGGAAAAACCCCCTGCCTGTTCCCGTTTTCAGTCAAGGCAGGGGAAGGGGTACTGCTGCTGGTTCCTACATCCGCCGCAGGTCCAGCGTATGCGGATACTCCGCATTCACCTCTTCCAGGGGCGGGCTCATGCGCCGGGCCTCATGCGGGTAGAACTCGCGAGTAACCCCTGACAGATACCTCGGCTCCAGCACATCCGGTGTATGCTCGGTACGGAAGCGTGAAAAACGCCGGCCTTCAGCCTCAAAGGCATTGACCGGGAAGGTATCGTAACTGCGGCCACCCGGATGCACCACATGATAGGAACATCCACCAATGGAGCGCCCGCTCCAGGTGTCGATGATGTCGAACACCAGCGGTGAATGGATGTCGATGGTCGGATGCAGGGCCGAGGGCGGGTGCCAGGCCCGGTAACGCACACCGGCCACGTACTCCCCGTGCACCCCGGTGGCCTGCAGCGGTACGCGCCGCCCGTTGCAGGCCACCACATAGCGGGCATCGGTCAGGCCGCTGACCCGGATCTGCAGGCGCTCGACGGAAGAGTCCACAAAGCGGGCCGTGCCCTGATTGCTCAGCTCCTCACCCAGTACATTCCAGGGCTCCAGTGCCGCCCGCAGCTCCAGCTCAATGCCCCGATACTGCGCCCGCCCGTAGACCGGGAACCGGAACTCGTGGAACGGGGCCAGCCATTCCAGCTGGAACGGAAAACCGGCAGCCTGCAGGTCTTCACACACATCGCGCATGTCCTCCCACACATAATGCGGCAGCATCCAGCGGTTATGCAGCTCCGTGCCCCAGCGCACCAGCCGGTGGCGGTAGGGCATGTTCCAGAACCGCGCCACCAGCGTGCGCAACAGTAGCATCTGCACCACGGACATGCGCGCATGCGGTGGCATCTCGAAGGCCCGGAACTCCAGCAGACCCTGACGCCCGCTCAGGGAGTCAGGGGAATAGAGCTTGTCAATACAGAATTCGGCCCGATGGGTATTGCCGGTCACATCGGTCAGCAGGTTGCGCAGCAGGCGGTCCACAATCCAGGGACGGTTGTTGAAGCCTCTGGGCATCTGCTGAAACGCGATTTCCAGCTCATACAGTGCCTCATCCCGTGCCTCATCCACCCGTGGTGCCTGGCTGGTGGGGCCGATGAACATGCCGGAAAACAGGTAGGACAGGCCCGGATGATGCTGCCAGTAGGTCAGCAGGCTGCGCAACAGGTCCGGCAGGCGCAGAAACGGACTGTCTGCCGGCGTGGCAGCTCCCAGGGTCACATGGTTGCCGCCACCGGTCCCGGTATGGCGGCCATCCAGCATGAACTTTTCCGTCCCCAGCCGGGACTTGCGTGCCTCTTCGTAGAGGATTTCGGTATTCCGTACCAGCTCGCTCCAGTTGTTTGCCGGGTGGATGTTGACCTCAATCACGCCCGGATCGGGGGTGATTTTAAAGGATTTGAGGCGCGGGTCCGATGGCGGCTCGTAACCTTCCAGCATGATCGGCATGCCGAGTTCGGCGGCGGTCTTTTCAAGACTGGCCAGCAGGGACAGGTAATGCTCCAGGTAGTTCAGCGGCGGCAGGAACACATGCAGGCGGCCTTCACGCGCCTGAATGCACATGGCCGTGCGCGGCACCTCGCGCCATTCCTTTTCCTGCCGGCGGCTGTCGGCATGCTGCAGCTGCGGCTCAGGGGCCGCCACCAGCTCACGGTAACGCCATTCGACCTCACCATGGAAGTCCGGCAGCGTGGGGCGGTCTTCAAACGGGCAGGGCTGGGCTTCGACCTCGCGCTCGTCCTCAACTGTCCAGGGCAGGCTGTCCAGCGGCATCCGGAAACCCATGGGCGAATTGCCGGGGATCAGGTACATGGCCTCACGCCGGAACGCCCAAGGGGCACTCTGCCAGCCCTGACGGCCATAATCCCAGCGGATCGGCAGCGCATAACCCGTGGGCACATCCAGTCCGTGCTGCAGGGCCAGCACCAGGTCATTGCGGTGTTTGCTGTCACGCAGGTTCAGGGTCAGCCAGTCGACATTGGCCGGCTGGCCGGCCTCCTTCCACAGGTAATAAAGCCGGTCTTCAAAGCCCGGTACCAGATACCGGCTTCCAAGGTCCAGATGGCGACACAGGGTTTCGGCAAAACGCCTGGCCTCGGCATCACCAAAACCGTAGTTTTTCTGGTCATCGGCAATCAGGTCCGGGTTTTTCCAGACCGGCAGCCCGTCCGGACGCCAGAAGCAGCTCAGTGCCCAGCGCGGGAACGGCTCCCCCGGATACCACTTGCCCTGCCCGAACTGCAGCACGCTGCCCGGCCCGCCGAAAACCTGCTGCAGGCGGCGCAGCAGCACCCCGGCCCGTTCACGCTTGTGCGCTCCCAGCGCAGCCTGATTCCACTCGGCACTCTCCATGTCGTCAATGGAGACAAAGGTCGGCTCCCCCCCCATGGTCAGGCGCACATCCGAACGCACCAGATCGGTCTCCACCTGCTCACCCAGGGCCAGAATATCAAGCCACTGTTCCTCGGAGTAGGGTCTGGTAACGCGTGGATCCTCGTGAATGCGGGTCACGCTGTTGCTGAATTCGAATTCAACCTCGCACTTGTCGGTCATGCCCTCAATCGGTGCGGCACTGCCCGGCCTGGGTGTGCAGGCCAGCGGAATGTGACCTTCACCGGCAAACAGGCCCGAGGTCGGGTCCAGCCCCACCCAGCCGGCGCCGGGCAGAAACACTTCGGTCCAGGCATGCAGGTCGGTGAAATCCGCCTCCGGTCCGCTGGGGCCGTCCAGTGACTTCTGGTCCGAGGTCAGCTGCACCAGATAGCCGGAAACAAAACGGGCCGCCAGTCCCAGATGGCGCAGAATCTGCACCAGCAGCCAGGCGGTATCCCGGCAGGAACCGCGCCGGATGGCCAGGGTTTCCTCACAGGTCTGCACACCCGGCTCCATGCGGATGTTGTAGCCAATATCCTGCTGCAGGCGCTGGTTCAGGGCCACCAGAAACAGGATGGTATTGGGCTGGTCAAAGTCCACGCCCTTGAGCCATTCCTGCAGACGCTCACCGTCCTCACTGATCTCCAGACAGGCTTCCAGCTCGCGTTTCAGCTCCGGCTTGTACTGGAACGGGAATTGCTGGGCAGATTCCTCGACGAAAAAATCAAAGGGATTGATGGCCACCATGTCCGCCACCAGATCGACTTCCACACTCAGCTCCGTGACCCGTTCCGGAAACACCAGCCGCGCCAGCCAGTTGCCGAACGGATCCTGCTGCCAGTTGATGAAGTGCTGTTCCGGCCTGATCCTGAGGGTATAGGCCAGAATGGGGGTACGTGTATGGGCAGCCGGACGCAGGCGCACCACATGGGGCGACAGCTTGACCGGGCGGTCGAACTTGTAGACAGTCCGGTGGTTTAAGGCAACGTGAATACTCATGAAAAACCCTTGTTTATTGGGATTGCATTTGTCCGTCCCGGTCGGGGTGGAACCATGTTCTGGAAATTTCGGCATGCAGTTTCCCGAGCTCACCCTGCAGGTGATCCATCAGGGCATGTACCGGTGAATCCGGCGAGAAGTTGAGATCCTGCTTTTTCAGGTGCGCCAGAATCCGGTTCTGCATCGCCAGCGTCAGCTCCGGTTCCGGCAGGTTGCCGAGGTATTTGCCGATATCCACCAGGGAATAGCGCAGTGAGCGTGGAAAACCTTCATCCAGTACCAGGAATTTCAGCACTTCCCGCCCCCTGACCCTGGGCTGCACGTGCTGCTGGTACATCTGGCGTGCGCTCAGGGCCTGCAGCAGGTTGGTCCAGAGGATGCCCTCGTACTTGCGCAGGGTTTCACTGCGCTGCTCGGACAGCAGCAGGGAGGCCATTTCCAGGATGCGGCTGCTCATGTCGGCACGCTCCAGCTGCCTGCCGGCCTGCATGAAATCAAAGGTGTGGTCACGGCTCATGTAGCTGTCAATCACCCCGTTGATGCACTGACAGGCGCGCTGCAGCGAGCGCAGCAGGTTCAGGCGCGTGTGACGCTTGCCGATCACATCCAGGGCATTGTTCAGCTGAATATGGGCCTGATTCACCTGTTGCCAGGTTTCATCCGGCAGCAGGTCCAGCGAGGTGCGCACGTTTTCACGCACACTGAACAGGGAACTGGCCAATGACACCGGATTGTCACGGTCGGCAATCAGGAACTGCATGATGTTTTCCTCCGTGACCCGCTTGTAGCGCTCATGGAAGATTTCATCGGCATTGAACAGGTGGATCAGGGTGAACCAGTTGATTTCCATGCGCTTGGGCAGGTCCATCATCATGGAGGTATGCACATTGATCAGGCGTGCAGTATTTTCGGTGCGCTCCAGATAGCGCGCCATCCAGTAAACACGTTCAGCAACCCGAGACAGCATCATTGCTCATCCTCCCCTTCTGTTTCTGCCGTTTCCTCCCGACCTGAATCCGATGCATCCACATCGACAATCCAGGTATCCTTGCTTCCTCCGCCCTGGGAGGAGTTGACCACCA
>JAGRJD010000053.1:0-29783 GCA_020442915.1 Thiothrix sp.
GAAAGAGATCGTAAACAGGCTCTAATGTCTTGATATGAGACCCATTACAGGCCATGGCATCCTGGAGTACGATCAGGTCCAGCCGGGGAAAGGCCTGTCGCACGTCCGGTAACAAACGGCGGGCCGCGTTGTATTCACCATCACTTTCAGTGCTGCCATCCTGCCGGGTGATGGTTCCGGAAACGGAGGCAGCACTGTGGATTTGTCCGGATGCACGATCACAGTTCCCACTAACGGATGGTAATAGCTCGTCTCACCGTTGCTGTGCTGCTTGCAACAGCATTCTGGACAACAGATATGGGGGGAGCTGGTGATGCGGGTCTACTTCATCCAGAATGGTGCGCATCCGGGTATCACCGGGCGCTCGGGGAATCCCGTACAGTTGGCGCAAGTTGTGTTGGCGTACCGGCGGGTCATCCAGCAAGTCATCGAAGGCAAGAGGAGCGGCATCTTTCAGGCTGAACAGGGCTACTGTTGACCTTGTAGCCGATACGGATTTCTCCCGCCGCCTGCTGGCCTTCAGTCAGTACCTGCAACCCGGTATTGTATTCACGGACCTTCTGGAGCCATCCCTTGGTGACCAGTAAGTACCGGAAGCACTCCCAGAAAAATAAAACGGCCTATTGACATTTTACTCACCACCCGCAGCAAGGCCACGGCTATTTTGATATAATCCATCACGTTAATTTCCAACCCGCTGAGGTCCTGCCAGACCGTTGAAGCGGGTTTTTTTATGGGGAAGCATACCGTCATCACGACGGGCCAGCTTGCATCTTCCCCGTCCTGTTTCCCCCATTGCAAATCGGCGTGTACGATTTCAAGGCATAAAGAAGCCCGCACGGGGCGGGCTTTTCTCCAGGGGCAGCAGCAACGGTCAGCCCAATGCACGCAGGGCGCTATCGGCCAGAAAGGCCGAGCGGTTTTTTCCTTTTCCGGCAGCTACCGCGTCGTCAATCTTGCGGATCAGCATGGCGGGAAGGGTGACGTTGACCTTCTCGGACTTACCCAGGTAGGGCGTTATATCCATTTCGACATAAGCCCAGACACCATCCGCGTAATCAGGATGGTTCAGGTGGGCTTGAATGGCGCTGGCGGCGGGGGCCAACTCTCCATCCTCGGCGAGGATTTCCAGATGTCCGGCAATAGCGACTTTGGTGTTTTCCAGTGCTTCATCGACCGTTTCACCGGCAGAAAAGCAGCCGGGTATATCCGTCACGGTGACACCGTAAGCGCTGCCGACATCATGGTGGATGACAACAGGGTATTTCATACCTTTGTTCCTCTTGAGTTCCACTTTGGGCGGGGTGTAATCCCCCCCGACTTTAGCGGGCTACTGCTTTTTTGGTGTTTTTCTGTCTAATTTTTAACCAAATTGTTTGATTTCCAATTTTGGGCCGGAGTTCTGACAGAGTGGTTAAAAATTAGTCGGACAAAAAATGACGTAAGTGATTGATTTTAAATGGCGGCTCCACCAGGAATCGAACCTGGAACTGCCCCTTAGGAGGGGGCCGTTATGTCCATTTAACTATAGAGCCGGTCATGAGGGCAGCTATTTTACCTGAATGAGCCCCGATTTCCACCTCAAAACCACCAGCCGGACTGCATATGGCAGACCTGAAACTGCTGGGGATCAGCGCGCTGGTCTATGCCGTGCTGCTGTTTATGCATCCCTGGTTTGCAGACATGCCCCTGATCAATCCCTGAGAGGGGGGACGAGCGGCAACTCGCAGTAGCAGTAATACCAACAACCTGTTAACTTATTCCGCCTTTCCGTTTTTATATTTTACAGCCGGTTGTTTGCATGACTCAGCGAAGAATTCTCGTTACCAGCGCGCTTCCCTATGCCAACGGGAAGATTCACCTCGGCCACATGGTTGAGCACATTCAAACCGACATCTGGGTGCGTTTCCAGCGTCTGCGCGGACATGAATGTTATTATGTCTGTGCCGACGATGCCCACGGTACGCCGATCATGCTGCGCGCCCGGCAGGAAGGCATCACCCCGGAGCAGTTGATCAGCCGGGTCCGGGAAGAGCATGAGCGGGATTTTGCCGGTTTCAACATCAGCTACGACAATTACTACACCACACATTCAGAAGAAAACCGCCATTTTTCCGAGTTCATCTACCGGACGGCCAGGGATCAGGGGCACGTTGAACAGCGTACCATCCGCCAGGCCTATGACGAGCAGGCAGGCATGTTCCTGCCGGACCGTTTCATCAAGGGGGAATGCCCGCGCTGTGGCTCACCGGACCAGTATGGTGACAATTGCGAAGTCTGCGGGGCCACTTATGCGCCGACTGACCTGAAAAATCCCGTATCCGTGCTTTCCGGCACCCGCCCGGTAGAACGTGAAACCGACCACTATTTTTTCCGCTTGGGACAGTTTGAAGATTTTCTGCGCACGTTTCTGGGCAGTCCGGCAGTACAGAAGGAAATCGCCAACAAGCAGATGGAATGGTTCGCCTCGGATCAGGGGCTGGCCGACTGGGATGTCTCCCGGGATGCGCCTTACTGGGGCTTCCGGATTCCGGATACCGACGACAAATACTTCTATGTGTGGCTGGATGCCCCCATCGGCTATCTGGCCAGCTTCAAAAACCTGTGCACACGTGAAAGCATTGATTTTGATGCTTTTCTCAAGCCGGATTCACAGGCCGAAATGCACCATTTCATCGGCAAGGACATTGCCTATTTCCACACCCTGTTCTGGCCGGCCTTGCTGAAAGCCGGTGGTTTCCGTATCCCGACGGGCGTGCACTGCCACGGCTTCCTGACCGTGAATGGCGCGAAAATGTCCAAGTCGCGCGGTACTTTCATTCAGGCTGAAAGCTACCTGCGCCACCTGAACCCGGAATGGCTGCGTTATTACTTTGCCGGCAAGCTCGGCAATGGTGTGGATGATATTGACCTGAATCTGGATGACTTTATTGCCCGCGTGAACAGTGATCTGGTCGGCAAGGTGGTGAATATCGCCTCGCGCTGTGCCGGCTTCATCAACAAGCGTTTTGACAGCCAGCTGGCGGACAGTCTGCCGGATGCGGCTTTGTATCAGCAGTTCAGTGATGCTGCGGGACATATTGCCGAGCTGTATGAAACCCGGCGTTACCAGCAGGCCATGCGCGAGATCATGGCGCTGGCGGATCGGGCCAACCAGTATGTGGACGAGCAGAAACCGTGGGTGCTGGCCAAAGACCCGGAGCAGCTTGCCGAGGTGCAGGCGGTCTGCACCCAGGGGCTTAACCTGTTCCGTGTCATTGTGACCTATCTCAAGCCGGTACTGCCCCGACTGGCAGCGGATGCCGAGCAGTTCCTGAATGCCGGGGTGCTGAACTGGAACAGTGCGGCCAGCCCGCTGCTGGGCTGCCGTGTCAATCCGTTCACAGCCCTGATGACCCGTGTGGACAAGGCCCAGGTCGAGGCCATGCTGGCGGATAATGCAACGGCTGCGCTTCCCGCCAGCCAGCAGCAACAGCAGGATGGGGGGGCGGAAGCCACAGGGGCAGAAGCTGCGGAAGCGGAGAACATGCCTGCAACTGCCGGCCCGCTGGCCGGGGACCCGATCAGTGCCACCATCAGCTATGAGGATTTCGCCAGAATCGACCTGCGGGTGGTGAAGATCACCAGGGCGGCAGCGGTGGAAGGTGCCGACAAACTGGTCCGGCTGACCCTGGACCTCGGCGGGGAAACCCGCAATGTCTTTGCCGGTATCAAGTCAGCCTATGATCCGGCGGAGCTGGAAGGGCGGCTGACGGTCATGGTCGCCAATCTGGCCCCGCGCAAGATGCGCTTCGGGGTTTCCGAGGGCATGGTGCTGGCTGCCGGGCCGGGGGGCAGCGAGGTATTCATTCTGGGGCCGGACCCCGGAGCCTGCCCCGGCATGCGGGTCAAATAAGGGCAGGGTCGGGAGTGGGCGGCTTTGCAGCCGGATGGGTGCATGACCGGAAACGCCCTGCTGGGGTTTTCAAACCGTGGCTGGTGCGCCTGATGGCGGGGGAGCGCCAGCCGAACTCATTTGTATCGAGGTGAATCATGTTTGCTGGTCTGTTCAAGCCCAAGTGGCAGAGTGAAAATGCGAGGGTGCGCCTGCAGTCCCTGGCCACGCTGGACCCGGAAAGCGCCGAGCTGATCCAGCTGGCGCTGAATGATCCTGATACCGGTGTACGTCTGGAAGCAGTCAGGCTGTTGACCGACCTCCCGACCCTGATTGAACTCGGGGCGCGCAATGATTCACTGGGGCAGAACGCCCGCCAGCGCGTGCAGGCGCTGGCCGGAGACCGGGGTATGCATGATGCCGGGCTGGCCGCCGTGTTTGACTGGTTCAGGGGGGATGCGGCCCTGATGGAGCGCATCGCTGCCGACGGCGGACGTGCTGCCGGATTGCGCAGGCTGGCCCTGCAGGAACTGACGGATGAAAGCCTGCTGTTCCGGATTGCCGACAGCGAGCGTTCCCAGGATATCCAGTATCTGGCGGCCAGCCGCCTGTCCGGCCTGGAGTGGCTCAAAAAACTGGAAAAATCCCAGGGGCGCAACAACAAGCGCCTGCGCCAGCTGCTCAAGGAGCGCATGGCGCAGGAAAAGCAGCAGCAGGACTGGCTGGCAGCGCTGGAAGCCCTGTGTCTGGAGCAGGAAGGGCTGGGGCTGCGTGAGCAGTGGGATCAGGATCGGACCCGGCAGATGGTACTGCAGCAGCGCTGGAAGACCCTGACCGCAGAGACCGAAGCCCCGGCGGCGCTGAGTCGGCGCTTTGCAGCAGCCGGCAGCCAGTTTCAGGCCCGCCTCAAGGCTTATCAGGCCCGTCAGTCGGCGCTGGAGCCTTTGCGGCAGGTGTTTGCCACCTGCCTGGAGGAGGCTGCCGCACTGGAGGCCCGGTTGCGTGAACAGCCCGGCCAGCTGGGGGTGCAGCAGCTGCATGCCGGGGTGGACAGCCTGCGTGAGCGCTGGGAAGCTGCCACACCGGTACCGGACCCGGCCCTGCAGGTGGCGCTGGAGCGGCAGTGGACCCAGACGTTTGCGGCGCTGGAAACCGCCCGTGATGCGGTAGCCGGTGATCTGCTGCTGCTGGAGCAGATGCAGCGCGTCTGCCAGCGTGCCGAGTCCCTGCGTCAGGGGGAGGCTGCACTCAAGGCCAGCCGCCTGACCGATCTGCAGCGTGAGTGGGTGAAGCTCAGGCGTCCTGTGGGGCTGGCCGAGGCGGTGGCCGGACAGGAAAGCCGCTTTCACCAGTCCATGGACAGCCTGAATGCCCGCCTGCAGCGTGAGCTGGCCCGGCGGGATGAGTGCCTGCAGGAAATTCAGGCGGTACTGGTGCAGATGGAGTCTGATCTTGAGGCGGAAAAATACGGGGAGGCCGTGGACCTGCACCAGCAGGCCGGTCGCCTGTTGGAGACGCTGCCGGAGGTTCCGGAGGTCGAGCTGCGCCGGATCCGCAAGCGCCTGCAGGCTGCGGCACCGCTGGTGCGCGAGTTCAAGGACTGGCGGCGCTGGGGCACCGATCAGGCCCGTGAGCACTTGATCGAGAAGGCGCAGGAGCTGGAGGTGGATGAGTCCATTGATCCCGAGGCGCGGGCACGGATGATCCGGGGTCTGCGTGATGAGTGGCGCAAGCTGGTGCGAATGGATCCCGGTCATCAGCGCCAGCAGTGGAAAACCTTCGACAGCAAGGTCACGGCAGCGTATGAGAGCAGCAAGCAGCATTTTGTCCAGCAGGCCCGGGAGCGTGATGCCAATCTGCAGGTGCGCGAGGCTCTGTGCGTACAGCTGGAGCAGTTTGATACCGGGACCGACTGGGCAACGGTGACAGACTGGAAAGCGCAGAATGCCCGGCTGCGTGAGCTGCTGAAACAGTGGAAGCAGTGCGGCCCGGTCGGCCACAAGGAATGGAAAGGCATCAACCAGCGCTTCAATCAGGCCATGGATGCGCTGGAAGTGCATTTCAATCGTGAGCGTGAGGCCAATTTTGCCGAGCGCCAGCAGCTGGTGTCGGAAGCCGAAGCCCTGCCGGCACAGGAAGACCTGCGGGAGGCGGCAGAGGCTGCCAAGCAGTTGCAGGCCCGCTGGCACATCAGCCTGCCGTCACGGGCCCGTGACGAGCAGCGTCTGTGGAAGCAGTTCCGGGCGCCGATTGATGCGGTTTTCCAGCAGCTGCAGCAGGAGCGCGATTCTCATCAGAGTGAAGTGCAGCAGCGTATTGATGCCCGTGAGGCCGTTTGCGTACAGCTGGAGGCTTTGCTGGAGCTGCGGGGAGAGGCCCTGCTGCAGGCGGCTGCGCAGCTGGCGACCCTGCAGCAGGCCTATGCCGATGTTCACGGCTTGCCCCGGCGTGAACATGAGCGCCTGGAAACCCGCTGGCACAAGGCCGGGAAAAGCCTGCAGCAGCTGTTGCAGGGGGCGCGCCGGGAGCAGCAGCTGGCCCGGCTGGATCAGCTGGCAGCCCGGTCGGTACAGGGCAAGCAGCAGCAGGCCGGTCCCGAGGTGCTGGAAGCGAATCGCCTGCATGGTGAAGCGTTGTGCCTGCAGCTGGAAATCCTGCTGAATGTCGGCAGCCCGCCCGCCTTCCAGCAGGCCCGCCTGGAGCATCAGGTCGCCCAGATGTCCGAGGCCATGCGCAGCCGCAAGTCCGGTCAGGATACCCACCGGCAGGCACTGGAGTTGCTGGCCGACTGGTACCGGCTGGGCAGCCTGACACCCGAGGCCCTGACTGCCCAGCAGGCCCGCATTGATGCCCTGCTGCAGGCATGGGCTGACGGCGTCGGCGACTGAGCGGGTAGCAGTGCCCGCATCGCACCGGGACGGGACCTGAGAAGTTAAAACGGTCACCTTACCGTAAGGCCGGATGATTCTGTCCTGGCCGAGAGGCTTTATTATCAATGCCCTGGCTGCGGGCAGGTGCTGGAGGGCAGGCACCTGATTTTGCCTGCAGGCAGTTGGGCCCAAAATATTTTCCTGTTTTTCAGTGGCTTGTCATGTGTAAATGCTGAGTGTCGGGCGGGTGTTACCGTAAGCTCCTGCCGCACCGTTGTGGCGGTTGCCGGTTTGTGCTGGCCGGTATCTGCCCCGACAATGGGAGGCAGACCATTTGCCATCAATAACTTCAATGAAAGACCGCTGTGAATCTGTTATCGCTGTGGAGACCGGATTTCAGATCCAGAATCCTGATCCCCTTGTTTCTGGTGTCACTGGTCAGTGCCATCTTGTTCAACTTCCAGGTGCAGCACAATCTGGAGTCGGATTACCGGCGGGCAAGGCAGCTGATTCTGGACCGGAATGAACACATTGTGCGCCAGGGAATGTCGACCATGCGCCAGAGCATGCTGCGTACCCGCAGGATGATCGAGCTGCTGCTGCTGGACCGTGTGCGGCAGCAGGGTGCTGTGACGGTCGACTATGGTGCGCTGCTGATGCTGCTGTGGCGGGAGGTGGCCGAGGATTTCGCCATCAGCCGCCTGATGCTGTCCGATGCCGGTGGACGGGTGCTGGCCGGATACCGCCGGGGTGACGGGGACGGGACCTCAGGGGGTGACTGGCAGACCATGCCGGAGATGCTGCGGAACCGGCATCGCTATCCGGAGTTTGTCGAGTGCCTGGATGCCTGTATCTATCACGTATACGGTGAGCTTCACCTGCCGGATGGCACCAGCCTTTATCTGGTGGTGGGTTATGAAATCGCCGGCATGGTGGATTCGTTTGCGCTTCTGACCGGGATTGACATGCTGCTGCTGCATCGGGGGAGCAACCGGAGTGCCAGCGGGCTGCGCAGCGGGCTGTTTGCCGGTTTTATCGAGTATTCGACCAACAGCCTGCGGATATTGCCGCTCATGCGCTGGCTGGACGAGCAGCGGGACTGGAACCGGGTGGACCTCCGTCAGGTGTACTTTGATACCCGCGTGTTTGAGGTCAGCCTGATTCCCTCGGAATTCTCCGAGTTTTCCTTTATTGCCATGGCGGACATCACCGGGCCGTTCAGGGGGCTGCAGGCTTCCAAACACAGTGCCCTGCTGATGCTGGGGCTGATTTTTCTGCTGCTGTTTCTGTTGATGTATTTTCTGCTCAAGGCTCCCCTGAATGAGCTGCGACTGCTGGGCCGTTCCATTCCGATGCTGGGGCAGGGGGAGTTCCGGAGGTTCCGGCAGGTGCTGGGGGTGCCGGATGGTAGCCGGAATGACGAGCTGTCCCGGATTCACCACACGGCCTACAATGTCTCGATTCACCTGCAGGAGCTGGAGTCCGAGCTGCTGGAGAAAGCGCGCTGCCTGTCGGAAACCCTGGAGCTCAAGTCGCGCCAGTATGCCTACCTGCGCAGCCTGCTGAATTACAGTCAGGTCATGGTGGTGGTGCACGATGCCAGCCACCGGGTGACCATGTTCAATGATTTTTGTCACAGGTATCTGGCTGCGGGGCAGCCGGTAGCGGAAGGTATCAGCATGACCCGCCTGTTTGGTGCCGCAGCCGGAGAGGCGATTCTGCAGGCACTGCAGGACCCGGACGGGGAGTCGGTGCATATGGAGCACCGGATCAGCAGTCCGCATGGCAACTTCTGGATCAGCTGGATTCACTGCCGCCTGCCTCAGGATGCCTGGCTGTCTATCGGTATTGACGTGACCGGACGCCGGGAGGCGGAAGAGAAAATCAAGTTCGTGGCCGAACATGACCTGCTGACGGGGCTGTTCAACCGCTGGACTTTCACCAGCCGGCTGCGGCAACTGATCAGCCGTTCCGAAGCACGGGCCGGCAAGAGCGGTGGCAGGGAGCTGGTACTGTTCTTTATCGACCTCGACAAGTTCAAGCAGATCAATGACCGCCTCGGGCATGCCAGCGGGGACCGTTACCTGCGGAAAGTGGCGGCGATTCTGGCGCAGCATGTCCGGGAACCCTGCTTTGCCGGGCGGATCGGCGGGGATGAATTCGCGGTGGTGCTGAGGGGACTGGGCAGGGAGCAGTGCCTGCAGCTGGCCGGGGTGCTGGTGCGTGAGGTGAATACGCTGCAGCAGCGGGAGTTCGACATCGGAATCCAGACCAGCCTTTCCATCGGGGTCGCCTTTTATCCCGAACATGCCCGCACCGAGGATGAGCTGGTGACCAAGGCGGACCTGGCCATGTACCGGGCCAAGAAATCCCTGGACCGGCGTATCTGCATTTATTCCAGTGACATCCAGGACCTGATCGTCACCAATCTGGACAAGCGCAATTTTCTCTATCACCTGATTGCCGGGGACCGCTTCGAGATTTACCTGCAGCCGGTTTTCAACCTGGACAGCGATCAGGTGTACTATTACGAGTGCCTGTCACGGGTGGCGGGTATCAGCATCAAGCTGCCGCAGGTATTCCGGTATGCCGAGGAGTGCGGACTGGCGGGGGAGCTGGACCTTTACGTGATTGAAAAGCTGTGCGCTGCCATCCGGCAGCTGTCGGCGTGCCATTCGAGCGTGTGGAATGCTGCCACGGCTCCCTGTTTCGGCATCAACATTTCTGCTCTGAGCCTGAGTCTGACGGACTTTCAGGCCCGGGTGCAGCAGCTGTTTGAACGCTATCGGCTCAATGGCCGTCAGGTAATTTTCGAGATCACCGAAACCAGTGAAATCCTCAATCTGGACAAGGCCCTGCAGTTCATGCAGGGCATGCGCAGTTATGGCGTCGGTTTTGCGCTGGATGATTTCGGTGACGGTTTTGCCACCCTGCGTTACCTGAGGCGGTTGCCGTTTGATGTGGTCAAGATTGATGGACAGTTCATCCTCAATGTCGACCGGGATGTCAGGGATCAGGTGATCGTGGATACGCTGGTCAGCATGGCGACCCGCTTCGGTCAGCGGGTAGTGGTCGAGTGTGTGGAAACCGCTGCCATTCATGACTACCTGCAGCGGGCCGGTGTCAGCCTGATGCAGGGCAATTATCTGGCCCCGCCCATGCCCCTGCGGCAGGTATTGCTGGCAGCCGGTGATGGTGTGACGGGCTAGGGTGGAAACCGGACGGGGGCAGGGGATGGGCAGCCTGCAATTGCGTGCGGCTCAGCCCATGGCGAAGAAAGCGCGGCGTTCCTCGGTGGTGATGGGGCGCTGGTTCTGGTTTTTCAGCACCCCGCCCAGGCTGCCGGTAATGCGTTCGGCAGTACGCACGAAGTCATGAATGGCATCACGGTCGTCAATCGGGCTGGGCAGTTTCAGGATCATGGACAGGCCGGGCGTGTACTGGCCGGGCATTTCTTCCGGTTTCAGGGTCCAGGGGGAGATACCGTTGGCGACACTGAACAGGCTGCGTTCCCCCTCCTCGGTCAGCACCATGCGGTGGTAAACGTTCATGTCCCCGAAAATCAGCCCGGATTTTTCCAGTGCCCGCAATACGTTCTCTCCGGCAAATCCGTCCGGCTGGTCATCGGCGGCAATGAACATGACCAGCTGAGGGGGGAGGCTGCCCTGAGGTGCCTTGCGCCCCGGATTGACCACCTCTTCCAGTGACTGGGCGTTTTCTGTCGGCCCCTTGCCATCCAGGGCCGGATTGTCCTCCATGACCGAGGTGGCCGGGGCACCTTCCCCGTCATTGATGGTGTGGATGGGGGGCAGGTTCTTGCGGCCTGACAGATCCCGGCGCGACAGGCGGCTCAGAAAATAAATCGCCACCAGCGCGATAATTCCCAGAACCATGATGATCAGGCTGACTGTTTCCATAACACGTTTTTCCTTGGCTGTGTTCTGTTTTCCAGGGCGATGAGGGTTTTCAGTTTATCGGGCCTTCAGGCATTTGCCAGCCTGACCGCTTCGGCGACATCCACCGCCACCAGACGCGAGACGCCGGGTTCACGCATGGTAACACCGATAAGGTTTTCGGCAAGTTCCATCGTGGTCTTGTTGTGGGTAATGAAAATGAATTGTACCCGCTCACTCATGGTGCGTACCAGTTCGCAGAACCGTCCGACGTTGGCCTCGTCCAGCGGGGCATCCACCTCGTCCAGCAGGCAGAAAGGGGCCGGGTTGAGCTCGAAAATGGCAAACACCAGCGCCACGGCGGTCAGGGCCTTTTCCCCGCCCGACATCAGGTGAATGCTGGACAGGCGTTTGCCGGGGGGGCGGGCCATGATGGTGATCCCGGTCGTCAGCAGGTTGGCTTCCGTCATTTCCAGATGACACGCACCGCCCCCGAACAGGCGCGGAAACATCTCGCCCAGGCGGCGGTTGACCTGCTCGAAGGTATCCCGAAAACGGGTACGGGTTTCACGGTCGATCTTTTCGATCGCGCTTTCCAGGGTGTCAAGCGCCACCACCAGGTCCGTATTCTGCTGGTCCAGGTATTGCTTGCGTTCGGCCTGTTCACGGTATTCCCCGATGGCGGCCAGATTGATCGGCCCCAGGCGCTGGATCCGGTCCTGGGTATCCTGCAGCTGCTGCTGCAGCCAGGCGGGTGTCTCTTCCGCCGTGATCTGCTCCAGCAGGGTCCGGTGATCAAAGCCGGTCTGGTTGAACTGCCCGGCCAGGCCCTGTTCCCGCACCTGTACCGACTGGCGCTCCAGCTTGAGCTGTTCCAGCCGGTCACGGGCGGCTCCGCTCTGCTGTTCAGCCTCGGCCCGTGCCTGCTCCTGCTCCCGGATCGCCTGTTCCAGGCCCTGTACCTGCCCGCGTGCGGCCTGCAGTTGCAGGGCCAGTTCGGCCTGCTGCTCCCGAGCCTGCTGCAGGCTTTCCGCCAGACTGTCTGCCGGCTGGTCTGCGGCGGCTATCTGGGCTTCCAGTTCAGCGTGCTGCAGCTGCAGCTGTGCCAGCCGACCCTGCAGCCGGACCTGCTGCTGTTCACTGTGGCTGAGGTGGGTGCGGGTGGTTTCCAGCGCCAGGCTCAGGGCATGGACGCCATCCTGATGCCGGCGCAGCGTGGTCCGCAGGTCGGCCAGTTGCTGGCGGGCCTGTTCGCGGGCCTGTTGTTGCTGCTCGCGTCCGGCCTCCAGCTGTTCCAGCTGCTCCAGCGCCCGGTTGCGTGCCAGGGTGGCGGTTTCATGCTCAATGTGTTGCTGCCGAAGCTGTTGCCGGGTTTCTTCCTGCTCCTGAGCCAGCTGCCAGCCCCGCTGTTCCAGCTGCTCCAGCTTCTGGGTCAGTCCGGCCAGCTCGCTGCGCTGAACGGATTCTTCACGGTGCAGGCGGCTCACTTCCGGCTGCAGCTGCCGACGCTGCTGCTCCAGGGTCAGTATCTGCTGCTGGTGTTGTTCCACCGTCTGCCGGCCTTGTTCCAATACCGGCTCCAGCTGTTGCAGCCTGACCTGCAGCTGGCGGATTTCCTGCTGGCGTTGCAGGATGCCGCCTTGAACATCCGGCTGTTCCGGCACGCAGAGCCAGCCCGGACCGATACGGACTCCTGCTGCCGTGATGAAGCACTCTCCCGCCTGCAGCCGGTGGCGTTCGGTCAGGGCCTGCTCCAGGCTGGTCGCCACATAGATGCCATGCAGGCGGGGGCGGATGCCGGCAGGGCTGCGGATTTTATCGGCCAGCGGGCGGAAGCCAGGCCGTGTCGGGGCCGGCGGTTCCGTTCCCGTCTGCGCGGCCATTTCCACCGCTGCCAGTCCGCTGTCCGGCCAGTGGGACGGCTCGCCGCCATGCGGAAGCTGCTCCAGCCGTTCCAGCCCCAGTGCATCCGGTTCCAGCACCTGTTCCACCGCGGTTTCCCAGCCGCTTTCCACGTCCAGCTGTTCCGCCAGGGTCGGACTGTCCGCCAGCCCGGCCTCATCCAGCCAGCGGCTGCGGCTCGGGTCATCACGCCGCAGCCCGGCCTGCTGCAGGGTTTCCAGCGCGGTCAGCCGGCCCTGCAGGGATTGCTGTTGCGCGGACTGCCCGTCCAGCCCGGTGCGCAGGGTCTGCAGTTGCTGCTGGTGTTCCTGCAGCTGCTCCTGGGTGCTGCCAAGCGCCGCTTCACCCTGTTCCAGCCGGGTACAGGTCTGCGCCAGGTTCAGGGCCAGCGTCTGGCGCTGTTCCTGCAGCTCGTGGCCGGACAGGCGCAGGCTTTCCTGCTGCAGGCGCTCCAGCCGCTGTTCCAGCTGCCGGTTCTGGCGTTCCAGCGCTTCCATGCGGGCCTTTTCCAGCTGGGCCTCACGCATGGGAGCGGCCATCTGCTGCTCAAGTGCCTGCCATTGCTCCTGCTGGATGGCCTGCTGCTGTTCGGATTCCGCCAGCCGCTCTTCGGCCAGCAGTACCTGTTCCCGGCCCTGTTCCAGTGCCGGCTCCAGCGCCTGGATACGTTCGAGGCACTGCTGTTGCTGCAGGCGGTCTTCCTCGGCATGTGCACGGGTTTCGATCCGCTGGGCATCCAGCTGTGCCAGGGTGGCCTGCTGGCGGTTCCGGGTTTCTTCTCGGTGACGGATGGCCTGTTCCACCCGGCTGATGTCGGCACCGGCCTGATAGTACCGGCCCTGAAGGGTGTTGAGGGCTTCACTGGCAGCATGCTGCTGTGCCCGCAGCTGCCCGATCCGGTGCTCGTGTGCCTGCACGGTACCCAGTTGCTCTTGATGGTGGTTGCCGGCTTCATGCAGCTGCCGGTTCAGGGTCTGGCCCTGTTCCTGCAGCGCTTCCAGCTGGATCAGCAGCAGTTTGGCTTCCTGCGTGTGCTGGCTTTCCTTGAGCGCCTGATAACGTTCGGCAGCTTTGGCCTGCCGGTCCAGTTTCTGCAGCTGTTTGTCCAGCTCGGTGCGCAGGTCGGTGAGGCGCTCCAGATTCTCACGGGTGTGCTGCATGCGGGTTTCGGTTTCGCGCCGGCGTTCCTTGTAGCGCGAAATGCCGGCGGCTTCTTCGAGGGTATTGCGCAACGCCTCCGGTCTGGCTTCCACCAGGCGCGAAATCATGCCCTGTTCGATGATGGCATAGCTGCGTGGCCCGAGGCCGGTGCCGAGAAAAATGTCGGTGATGTCACGACGGCGGCAGCGGGTACCGTTGAGAAAGTATCTGGAGGTGCCATCCCGGCTGATCTGACGTTTGACAGCGATTTCGGCATAGCGGGCATATTCACCCCCCAGCTGGCCGGCACTGTTGTCAAACACCAGCTCCACTGCGGCCATGCCCACCGGTTTGCGGGCCGAGGAGCCGTTGAAGATCACGTCCTCCATGGATTCACCGCGCAGGTGTCTGGCGGAGCTTTCGCCCATGACCCAGCGCACGGCATCAATGGTATTGGACTTGCCGCAGCCGTTGGGACCGAGTATCCCGGTCAGGTTGCTGCGCAGGTCCAGGGTGATGGGGTCGACAAAGCTTTTGAATCCGGCGATGCGGATTTTGCTCAAACGCACGTGAAGGCTTCCGTTCTGCTGCATCCCTGAGGGCTGGCAAGGATGATACAAAACCGGGGCGAATGCAATTTGCGTTTGCTCCTCCCGGCCTGGTCTGCTTCAGTGTAGCTTGACCCTGGGGCCGGTGTTGCGCCGGATTTTGCCGGCCAGCCATTCCAGGCCGGTTTTCCACACGCCCTTGGTGGAAATCTGGTGGCTTTTGTACAGCATGTTGTACATGAATCGGGCCAGATAGCCTTCCACAAAAAAGGTGCCGCGTGAGATGTTGCCCATCAGGCCACCGGTTGCCCAGCGTTCACCCAGTGCCACCAGTGAGCCGTAATCCCGGTACCGGTAGTTCTCCAGCGTTTCACCGTTCAGGTGGCGCGGGATGGAGCGGTTCAGCAGCTGGGCCTGCTGGTGGGCGGCCTGTGCCCGTGGCGGGACCAGGGTGCCTTCCGGTTTGCCCGGCCACGGGCAGGCGGCGCAGTCACCCATGGCAAAAATATCCGGATCGCTGGTGGTCTGCAGGGTCGGTGTGACCACCAGCTGGTTGAGGCGGTTGATTTCCAGACCGCCCGTCTGCTGCAGGCAGCGCTGGGCCCGGATGCCGGCAGCCCAGACCACCAGCTCCGAGGGGATCATGCGCCCGTCCGCGAGTCTCACCCCTTCCGGCGTCACCTCACTGACCTGGGCCGAGGTCAGTACATTGACCCTGAATTTTTTCAGTACCGCGAGTGCGCCTTCAGCAATCTTTTCCGACAGGGCCGGCAGAATGCGTGGCGAGGCCTCGATCAGGTTGATGTGGATATGCCGGTCGGGGTCGAGGTTGCCGAGGCCGTAGCTGATCAGTTCGCGGATGCTGTTGTGCAGTTCGGCGGACAGCTCCACCCCGGTGGCACCAGCCCCGACAATGGAAATGTGCAGCTGGCCCGGTGTCAGGGGGCTGGACTGGGTGTTGGCGCGGATGTAGGCATTGACCAGTCGCTGGTGGAAGCGCTTGGCCTGTTCGGTGGTGTCCAGCTGTACGGCGTACGGGTCTACGCCCGCGACCCCGAAGTCGTTGGTACGGCTGCCGATGGCGAGTACCAGGATGTTGTAGGAAACGGCTGCCGCCGGGGTGAGCTGGCGGCCCTCGGCATCCAGGTTTTCAGCCAGATGCACGAGGCGTTGCCGGCGGTCCACGCTCTGCAGGGTGCCGATGCGGTATTCAAAATGGTGCCAGTGGGCATGGGCCATGTAATCGATTTCGTGCAGGGTGAAGTCCATGCTCCCGGCAGCCACTTCGTGCAGCTTGGGTTTCCAGATGTGTGAGCGCTCCCGGTCAATCAGGGTGATGTGGGCCTGACTGCGTTTGCCGAGTGAGTCACCCAGACGGGTGGCCAGCTCCAGACCGCTGGCCCCGCCGCCGATAATGACAATGTTGGGGATTTTTTTCATGGTGGTAGCAATGCTGTGTGATGAACCGTGATGGGTAGTGGGTGGCCCGGCATGAACCGGGTGTTCGGATTATCCACGAAAACAGGGGAGAATGCCCATTCAATAATGGTGAGACATTTACGCCGGGCATGGCAGGGAAAATGCCCCATCCTCCACCTGTTCCACATCCGGCGGCAGGTGGTAATAGCATCCGGCTTCTCTGGTGTAGATATGCACCACTTCGTGCAGAGCGCTGCTGTCATCCAGGGTGCCGGCCAGAATGGAGATGCGCTCCTGCTGCGGGTAGTCAAAGAACAGGCTGCAGCCGCAGCGGCCACAGAAGCCCTGGTACACGTCCGGCATATAGGTGTACCACTGCAGGGTTTCGTCATTCAGCAGGCTGAAGTAGCGATGGCGTGTCCCGCTGGCGGCGACATAATGGCCGCTGAAACGGCGGCACTGCTCGCAATGGCAGGCCACCACCTGACGCAGTTTGTCACGCCGGGCAACGGCATAACGCACGCCGCCACAAATGCAGCCGCCGGTAGCGGGTTCTGTCTGGTGCTGCATTGTATTATCTCCTTTCAGGTGAACTGACTTCGATCAGGCCGGCGCTGTCCGGGTCATAAACCCGGTGGGTGATTGAGCCGTCCTGAATGCGTGCCACGGCCTCATCAATTACCGCCAGCGGTACCAGAAACCACTCCCGTGGTTTGACCGGATGGCCGAAGCGGTCATGGATGGTGAGGTCCAGCTGGGCGGCGGCAAAAATACGGTGAAACAGGGCTTCCAGCTTGGTGCGCTGCATACCGGCCAGTTTGTAAGTGGCCACTACCTCGACCTCGGCCAGCAGGTAGGTGGCATCATGGGCGGCATTGGCGATACGGGTTTCCACCCGACCGCCGGTAACGCCGATCTTGTGGATCAGCTCGCGGTGTGCGGCCACAAATGGATGCGCTGAGCGGCTGCGCAACACATAAATGGTGCCGCTCATATGGTCACTGCCCGGCCCGTTTTCAGCCCCGCTGTCCCGAAACAACGGCCCCACATCCGGCTCGGTGATGCGCCGACTGGAAGCATCCTTGTACAAGGCCCGCACCAGCGACAGGCGCAACAGCCTGCTTTGGGTGCCATTGGAAAAAATCACCTGCAGACGGGCATCCTTTTTGCCCTGGGGCGAATCAAATTCCTCACCCTCATCCGCGACATAAGCACTTTGCCCTTCCAGAATGAACCATTGCCCGACCTTGATGACGGCATTTTTGCCGAAGCCCCGCGTTTTGCGCACCCCGGCTTTCAGCTCCCGGTCCACCTGGGTAAACAGTGGCCTGAAAGCCTCAAAGTTTTCACACGGCTCGCGGTTGGCGATTTCTTCCGGTGCGTGGCGCTTTTCAGCCGTGGAGCGCACATGGCGCAGACGGGTGAGTTCGCCCAGGCCACTGGCTCCCGTGAGTGCTGCCAGCAGCTCCGCATCATCCGGGGTATCGGGCGCTGGCATGGCAGCCTCGATGGCACCCTTACCATTGGCGCTGTTATTATTGGCAGCATGCCCCTCAAGCAGCCCCTGATGATCCAGCGGGGCCAGCAGGGTGCGGCACTCCTCCAGTGCGCGCAGGCGCTCCAGCCGTACGGCATAAAGCCGTTCAAAAATATCCGCATCAGCACGGTGACGGGGTGCATGGCCATGCCGGGTGACAAAGCGCTGGATATCCTCGAATCCGGCCAGCAGGCGCTCCTCCCGTGCGGTGCGCCCCTGCTTTTTCTCCGGCTGGGCGAATGCGTCCAGCTCGGCGCGCAAGGTATCCAGATCATTGAGGTCAGTCATAACGTCCCTCGTCCTTGAAGCGCACAAAGGCGGCGGCCCCCTCAGCCATGCGCTGCTCCCAGGCATCGGGTGAGTGGATGGCAGGCAGGCGGCCCCGTTCCTTTTTGAACTGCACGGCCCGCATGGCCAGTTCTCTGGCTTCCTCCGGATTCAGGCTGGTGCGTTTGCCGGAAATGGCTGCCGCCACCTGTTGCAGCGTGTCGGCATTCATGGTGGTGGCCAGAATCGCATAAGCTTCGCTGAAAGGATTGATGCGGTCAATCAGGTCGATGTCGAGTTCGCGCACATCCATGGCAAAGCGGCGCACGCCCGCAATCAGGGCCAGATTGGGGCCGGGATCATGAAGGGTGCTGCCGCCTGCCGTCCCGGCTGCTGTTTCTGCTGTGTCCGGTGTGGTAGCGGCAGCCCCGGTAGCGTCCGCGTCCACCAGCCGCCGTCTGGCCTGCTGGGTCAGGTTCAGGGCGGCAATGGCATGCTGGCGCACCGCTTCCTGATCATCGGCATCCAGCTCGGGGTAGCGTTCCTTGATGATCTGCCCCATGCGTACCTGGGTCAGCTCTTCGGGGATCAGCTCCTCATCGAACAGCCCGCGCTCCAGGTTATGCCTGTCCTGTACAAACCCGGCAATGACCTCATTCAGATCCTGCTGACAGATGCGGGTGGCTTCGGCACTTTTCGGCAGCACCAGCCCCCGGATTTCGATCTGGATACTGCCATCGACTTCATTGAAGCCGATATTGCACTTGTCGGGGTCATAGCCGCCCTCACCATAGTCAACCCCCGGCTGCGGGCCGCTGGTGGTGGTTTTGGGGCTGAACTCGAAGCGCGGGGCCAGCACCTGTTCCATCAGCAGGCTGGCGGCAATGGCTTTCAGGGTATCGTTGATGGCTTCGGTCACGGCCTGTTCGCTGGCATCCGGTTCGGCAATCAGGTTGGTGAAGCGGGCGCGGGCTTTGCCGGGGGCGTCACGGGTGGCGCGCCCGATAATCTGCACGATCTCGGTCAGGCTGGCCCGATAGCCCACGGTCAGCGCATGCTCGCACCAGATCCAGTCAAAGCCCTCCTTGGCCATGCCCAGCGCGATAATGATGTCCACCTGCTCGCGGTTGTTTTTCTGGGTCGGGTCTTTCAGTGCGGCGGATACCCGCTCGCGTTTGCTGGGGTCATCGTCCACCAGATCGGCGATTTTCAGGACCCGGCCTGCTGCTGTCCTGACCTGCTGGAAGCCGGTAACGGGGTCGGTACCCTGCCATTCGCCCAGCGCCTCGATAATGTGTTCGACCTCGCGGTGCTTGTCTTTGGTGCTCTCACGCGAGTTGACATTGGGGATATGGATAATGGTCTTTTCATTCGGGTCCAGCACCTTGAGCAGGTCATCGGCATAGGCTCCGGAATAGAAGTAATAGCCGATATCGAGCTGTTTCAGGTACTGATAGCCGTTGAGCTGTTCGTAATAGGTGTAAGTGACGGTATCAAAGCGGGCCTCGTCCTGGGGGTTGAGCACCGCTTCGGCATCGCCCCGGAAGTAGGAACCGGTCATGGCGACAACATGCACCCGGTCGCGGGCCATGAGTGCGCCCAGCTGTGTACCCAGTTTGTTGTCGGGGTTGGCCGAGACATGGTGAAATTCATCCACAGCGATCAGGCGCTCATCAAAGGCATCGACCCCGAGCCGGTCGAGGGCAAAGCGGAAGGTGGCATGGGTACAGACCAGCACCCGGTCAGTGCTTTGCAGAAACCGGCCCACGGCCCCGACCTTGCCATCCTCGCCCCCCGGTGCATTGCACAGGTTCCATTTCGGCTCCACGCGCCAGTCGGCCCAGAAGCCGTAGCGGCTTAAGGGTTCATCATTGAAACTGGAGCCGATGGAGCGCTCGGGGACCACGATAATGGCCTGTTTCAGGCCCTGATGGTGGAGCTTGTCGAGTGCGATGAACATCAGGGCGCGGCTTTTCCCGGAGGCCGGGGGCGATTTGATCAGCAGGTATGGCTCACCCCGGCGTTCATAGGCGCGTTCCTGCATCGGGCGCATGCCGAGTTCATTGGCTTTGGCAGAGCGGCCACTGCCAGCGCAGGCGACGGACACGGCGGGGATGGTCTGGGTCATTGGCTTTGGTCCTCTGTGGCAAGCAGGCGCTGTCCGGCCTGTGTCAGGCGGTATTGCTGCAGGCGGCTACGGGGCTTATCCGGGATGGTCATTTCGATTACACCTTGTTGAATGCCTGCCTGTTGGTAGTATTTTCTGAAGTGTTTTTCATCTTTCAGGTTCAGTGCAGCCATGAGTTCCATGCGGTTCATTTCGCCTTTCAGCACCCTGAGCAGGCGGTTCACTTCGGGGGTGACTTCGGGGGTGACTTCGGGGGTGACTTCGGGGGAGGCACCCGTGACGGACTGCTCCGCTCCGAAAAATCCCGAATGCAAAGCCAGGCGAGTCAGGAAATAGCTGTGTTCGTCGTCTGTTTCAAAAAGCGGTGCAGGTGAGCCATTGGCATGCATCACCCGGAGCATTTTGGGGATACCGGTAGAGCGCCCTTCGGTCAAATCCAGCTCTTTCAGAAATTCACCGATACGTCGGTTACGATAGCGACGACTGACCGCCTTACCCGCTTGCAAATCCTGCAGGCGGATGGAGCGATCCGGACCGGGAAAGCTCAATATCACCAGCTCTTGCGGCGTGATGCGGACTTCGACCGGCTCGCGAATTTCATAAGAGCGGTGATAGACCGCGTTTACCAATGCTTCTTCAATGGCGGCCAGCGGGTAATTCCAGAAGCGCTCCGCTTCCGGTCGGTCCGGATATTTGAGTACGGCCTGCTTCAGATAGCTGTCAGCAATGTAATCCAATGCACTTCGGGTAATCCGTCCCAAGGGGCCACGGAAGATTTTTTCCTCAAAACGGTCCCCTCCGGGGCCATCGGGAAAGTAAACGACATCAATCTGGGTGGCGGGGAAGAACTGTTCCGGGTGCTCATTGAAGAACAGCAGTCCCACGTTTTTGGGAAAGGCCATCTCGGCAGGTCCACCGACCACATTCATGCGTCGGCCCAATGCTTCCACATCAAGTTTGCGGGCATCTGATGCCAGTTCGCTTTTGATATCCTGCAGGAACTCGCGCATGAGATAAGGAGAGAGATCGTTCAGGCTGGCGGTTTGGCGGTAACGATCATCAAAAGGTACGGTAGCAGCCAGGCTCATCAATTCCCGCTCATTATCGCCGCTAGCTCTTATGGTGCTGGTATGTCTGCGCAGATAATAGGCCCAGTCGTTTTTATTGCTGCTCAGGCTGGTTCTGGCCTTGTAGGGCCGGGTTTCGCCACCGGGAGCCCAGAGTACCAGAATGACTCGCCCCTGTATTTCGTAGGTGGCTGTCAATGGGTGGAAGTGAGGGGCGATAGCAGAATGTCCCAGATTCAGCAGTTCTTTCTGAATGTTATCTATCTGCTCTGGTGATATCCCGACAGGCGGCAGTTGCGGCTGACCATTGTGTTCTGCCACTCCGATCACAATGTAACCACCACCCAGATTGTGAAAATCATTGGCGAAGGCGCACAGGGTATGCAGGATGGACTCCGGATTCCAGCCAGCCTTGTATTCAATACGCTCACTTTCCACGGTACGACGGTGAAGCAGGTCATTGATGTTGATGGGAAGTTTGTTATTCATTTGGCTCTGGCAGAGTGGCCATTATCGGCCTCCAGCTCATCCAGCGTTAAATCCTGCATCGCTACCCCATATTGATCAAGCTGCAGCAGAAATGCCACACGTTCAATACCGGCTAATTGTGCTGCCATGCCGGAGGAAAGGCGTTTCATTTCAAACAGTTTGACCGCCATGGCCATGCGAGCCTCACGTTCAAAGCCTTCCTGTGTGGTTTGCAGGGCATCCGGGAAGTTTTCAGGATATTCAACCAGTATGGCGTGGGTTTGCATCATCTGTCCTCTTTAATATTCCAGTGGTACCCGCTGCAGGCGCTCAAGTGCTAGTTCCAGACGTGTTCCATCAAACAGTTTTACCTTGCGCTGTGCCCAGCGCTTTCCGGCTGGCCAGTGATGCAGGCTTTTTTGTAAGGCAGCTTTATCAGGCTCAATGCCGTCTTGACTCAGCATCCAGTCGACTGTCGCCAGCAATTCCATACCATAAGGAGATTCAAAGCCGTCAATGAGGCGGGCGGTTTTCTCAAGTGCTGGCAGCCATGTTCTGGCTTCTGTCTTCAGATAAATAGCGACTTCCTCCCTTTTGGCGTCATTGAACCAGATCACATCCAATGGGGCACAATCACTGATGCGCTTGTCGCTTTTCAGGTAGCTGCCATCAAGACCGTCCAGCAGATGGCGTAAATTATCGGCATAAGGGCCGTAGTTGTGCGCCTTGAAGCGGAGTTTGAGCGGGTTTTCAAGGTGTTCGGATTCGATGGCACGGTTTAAAAACCATGCCAGTTTCTGGATTTCCAGCAGGCTGCATTCCATGCCCAGCACCCAGTAAAGGCGCACCAGTTCGGCAATCATGGCTCTGGCAGGGGTCAGCTTTTCAACTCCCCTGGTTTTGGCGACGTTTTGATACTTTGGCGTGGGTTCATAAATCAGGATATTGACACTCTCCAGATCACCCAATGCTTTTTCAATATGCGGTTTGACCTCCGCCCAGTTCAAGCCGCCATTACCGGAGCCGAGCGGAGGAATGGCAATGGAGTGGACTTCGTTCTGTTCAATGAAATGCCTCAGATCAATAAGACCATCAATGATCCACTGCATTTGTGAGCGGGCACGCCAGTGTTGTTTGGTGGGAAAATTGACAACCCAGCGTGGCCCCATCAGTTCGTTGGTTTCCGTGACAAACATCTTGCCGGTCTGTACCTGTTGTTTTTTGCAGGCTTCAGTATAGGCGGCCATATTGGCCGGGAAACGTTCCTTGAACATCAGCGCGATACCCTTGCCCATCACGCCAACCGTGTTGACGGTATTGACCAATGCTTCGGCATCAGCGTCCAGCAGGTTGCCTTGGGTGTAAGTGATCATGATCCGCCTCCTAAAAATACCATCCGGGCTTGCAATGAATAGTCAGCGTGCCCCCGACTTGCCCGACCTGTTGTAACAGTTGTTGTTTTACCTGTGCAGTATAGCAAATTGCTCCTATCAGGGCTTGAATCGGCATATGCTGATGAATCAGCGCTTCCGCCTGATAACGTTCAATTTTTTCCGGGTCGGACGGATCACGCTGAAAATTGCGCTGTTGTAGCAGCAGCCAGTCTATGACATCTAGCGCAGCAAGGTCGTGATAGTAGTTCGCGGTGGATTGATAAGCATGGCGGTCGGTAAACAGGAACGGCAAGCCCAGTTCCGCCACTTTGTGCAGGCTGGAAACCAGAATCACAATGTCTTGATTGGCGACCTGCCGCACGCCACCACGTCCGGTATGAATGTTGTACATCATAGGCGAGAAGGGTGTGAAGTAGAACGGTACATAATCATTCAGCATGCCACCCGGTAGCAGCGGTACGGGGCGGGTAGCGCGGCGCTCGATCAGGTCTTCATTGCCGATATTGATCCATGTTGCTGATCTGACAGGGCTGTTTCCGGCGTGCAGACCGTTCCTGAAAATCCATGGGAGATTCTGGCGATGGACGATGCGCCAGATCAGGGCTTTCTCAGGATTGAGATTCGTGTAATTAGCAGCCATCCGGTATCCCCTTCCATCAAATGTCACTCAGCCATTGACTCAGGATGGTCACGCGTTCCACCGTTTCGGTTTTCACCCCCAGCTCATAGGCTTTCAGCAGTTCGCACAGTCTCATCCCATCGATCAGGTCAATCGCTATCGCGCCGTCGCGGGTGGCTTCATCCGAAGCCTGCTTGGTAAAGCTGCTGGTGGTGATGAACAGACCCTTGTCGGCCCGTCCCTGCAAGGCTCCCCGGAAATCCCGGATTTCTTTGGCACCCACGCTACCCGACCAGCGTTTGCACTGGAAATAGACCCGGAAAGACACCAGATTCACGCGCAGGATACCGACGCCATCCAGTCCGCCATCACCGGTTTTTCCACGTACCTCAACTTTGACAAAACCTGCTTCGCGCAGCAGACGTTGTGCCAGACGCTCAAAAGCCGCCGCGCTCATTTTCGTCAGTTCGGCCAGCAGCAGGTATTGCCAGTCGCTCTCCGCCCCATCCTCGGGCAAGGGCGTCAGGTTCACCGCATCGGGTTTCCGCAGTTCATCCGCAGGGGATGACTTGGCTGCATCGCGCTTGGCTTTGGCCCGCAGGCGCTCTTCTTCATTGACTGTCGCGTGAATCGTTTGGGTATCACGGATTGAAGTCATATGCTCACCTGTTTCGGTCAGCGACCAGACGCCACGCACCGAGTTTTCAGCAGCACCACCGCGTTTCAGAAACGTCCGCGCCCAACCCAGATAATAGTTCAGCCGGTGGTCTCGACCGTTGGGCATGAGATAAGCCTGTTCTTTTTCTGAAATGTTTTCAGCTTCAATGATGTGATCCACCAGCTCCTGAATGCTGGCAGACCCGCCCAATGCACGCAGCGCGTCCAGTGTGATCAGCATCAGCAGCGGCAGATCGGGGAAAACATTTTTTTCCAGAATAAAGCGGCGTTGGAGTGATGGGTTACTCATGGCTGCCTGCCCCTGTTTTTAAGATGTTGTTCCAGCTGTTCGATTTCCTTCAGGTCTGATGCATCGGCGGCTTTGGCTGCGGTGATACGCCGTTGCTGATTGAAAGCCTCGTAACGCTCGTGGGTAGTTGATCAGCGCGTTCATGGTGTTCCTCCTCTAGTGGTAGTGGCAGCCGTCATCTGCACATACATCTCAAACAGCTTCTCCAGTCTGCTCGGTGTCGTTCTTGAAGCGCCGTCCGATGTAGATGCGTTCCAGCACTTCGTCGTTGTGTTCATGGGCAGCGCGCAGGTTGGCGATAGTTCTGGTTCAATCCCCCATCGCCTTTTGCAATAGCTCAATACCGCGTTCAGTTTTCCCCATTCCCCGTCTGGCCCGAATACGAAAGCGTACTTCCGCATCAAAGTCTGTCAGTAGCGCGGTTGCCGCTTCATTTAATAACTGGTTGATGCTGATGCCACGTTGTTCAGCCATGTTTTTCAGTCGTTGATGTTTGTCATCAGGCAGGCGTAAAGTAATCGCGCTCATGTCAGTGTTTCTCCAGCAACTCTTTAGGGGTGCAAATGGCAATTTCCGGGAATTTTAATTCTGCCTGATTAAAATCCTTTATGTTGTAAGTGATGAGGTAGCGGGCATTGCCTGCAATAGCTAACTCTATCAAGTGGTTATCGCCTTCATCTTTCAGATTGGGCCGCCAGCCGTAATACACTTGGGTCCACTCACAATGAGCCAGAAAAATATCCAGTAACTCATCGCGCTCCTCGCTGTTCAGGCGCGAGCGACCAAACAGGTGTTCACGCTGCAACACGGCTTCGTATTCTGCCATGAGGGCATTTCCCATCAACGCCTGATACTTGCCCTGAAGGCATTGCATGAGCAGGCGATTGGAATCCCCCTGACCCATGCAGGCTCCAATGAAAATATTGGTGTCCAATACAATTTTCATGATTGAATGGTATCACAGGTGATATCACTTAGGTAGCAAAAGCAGTGATCCATCACCGCAGCCATGCCTTTCAAGTGCTCAGTTTTTGTCTTTGCCACTCGTCATCTGCACATACATCTCAAACAGCTTCTCCAGCCGTTCGGTGTCGTTCTTGAAGCGCCGTCCGATGTAGATGCGTTCCAGCACTTCGTCGTTGTGTTCATGGGCAGCGCGCAGGTTCTCGGGCATGTGGTCCGGGTCGTAGAGGTCGGCGATGGTGGCGGGGAAGTGGGCTTCGCGGGCCAGCAGGATGTTTTCGGCGCAGCGGGTGAGGTCGGTGCGGTTTTTTTCGGTGAGGGGGGGGAGGGGGAAGGTGTTCCAGCCGAGGGTGTTGGAATAGCGATACCGGGTTTCCAGCTTGCCGCAGACCGTGGCGATCCAGACCAGATGCAGGCGCGAGGCGATCAGCGCCATGTTCCAGAGCGGAGCGTCGTAGAGGGCGAAGGCATTGTCTGAAACGATGGAATGTTCAGAGAGCAACCCAACTGGCAAGTAACGTCGGTTTTCCGAACTAACTTTGGGAACAACGATTGAGGAATTCTTACCACGACCTTGTATCTGTTTAAAACGATGAGCGCGACTTGCGTAAGCTCTGGTTGACTCCGCATCGCTGGCAAGACGCATTTGCCTCACGCCCTCAAGACGTTGAGATATTTCCGGTGATTGACTGGCCTCCGCAACTTGATCATCCTCAATCCAAATGCAACGCCGGACAATTCCTTTCACAAATTCCTGAGACCCAACGAAATCAAAAATGAATTTTTGCGCAGCTGGTTCTCGCGATATCAAACTGTCGGCTTCTTGACTTGACATCAACAAATGCCCACCGTCTTTAGGCATGTTTCCCAAGTCCATATAAGCGTTCCCCGAGATTGACTTTCTCAGAGGGCTTACCTCAATATTTCGTCCGGCAACCAAGTATGCATTAATATTGTCTGGCTCAGATAGTAAGACTCCGCCAGCATCAGCTTCTGAATAGAGTTTTCTTGCCGAAGAGAGATGATTTGAAACCGCAATGATCGCTACGGTCACGCCTGCGTTGTGGCTGGCAAGGTTCGCCCATTTGAAGCTGGTATGGGCAAAGGCGATCTCGTGCCCTGTCTTGAAGATCAGCGGCCAAAGGATTGATACTTGCAGCCCTTGGCAGATCGAGTTGGTGGACACAAAGGCCGACACTGTCGGCGTATGCAGCCCGTAATCTGCCGCCTTCATGAACCAGCCCGCCACATAATCCAGCGACTTCCAGCTTTTCGTGCGACCGTCAAAAATGCGCTTCAGGTCGTCCTTCTGTTGCTGGCTCTGCCATTTTGACCCCAGATAGGGCGGGTTCCCGCAGATATAGGTCTCGCCACCCTCATTCTCGAAATCGATCTGCGCCTGATCCAGCGGGGTCTCGAACAGGTCTGCCGCACGAAACTTGACCTGCTTGCCCGTGGGCGGGCACACGCTCAGCCAATCCACGCGCAGAGCGTTATCGCAGGTGATCCAGTTCTGCGCGTCCAGCGGCAGGAAGGCCGCCAGCGCCTCTTTCTGGCCGCGATAGGTCACGTCGCATTGATATTCGGCGATGATCAGCGCCAGCCGGGCGATCTCGGCGGAAAAATCCCGGATCTCGATGCCGCGGAAATTGGTCAGCGGGATTTCGGTCTTGCGGTCGGTCTCATCCCGCCGCCGGTTGATCTCGGCCTCGATCGCGCGCAGCTGCTTATAGGCGATGACCAGAAAATTGCCCGACCCGCAGGCCGGATCGAAGACGCGAATGCGGGCAATGCGGCCCCGCAGGTTCAGGAGTTTCCGGGTATTGTCGCCCGCCGCCGCCAGTGCCGCGTTCAGATCGTCCAGAAACAGCGGGTTCAGCACCTTGAGGATATTCGGCACCGAGGTGTAGTGCATCCCCAGTGCCCCGCGCTCCTCATCATCCGCCACCGCCTGAATCATGGAGCCGAAAATGTCCGGGTTGATCCGGGTCCAGTCCAGATTGCCGATATGGATCAGGTAGGAACGTGCAATTTTGGAAAAGCGCGGTACCGCAAGCTCACTGGAAAACAGCCCGCCATTCACATAGGGAAAGGTGTCGGCCCAGGGGCGCAGGTTGGCCGCCTTGCGCCCCATGCGATTGATGTTCATGGCGCGGAAAATCTCGGCCATCACCTCATGGGTATTGCTGCTGTCGCGCGCGCTCATCTGGTCGATGGTGGCGGTGAATAGCCCCTTGCCATGGAAAATATCGGTATCTTCGGCGAAAAAGCAGAAAATCAGCCGCGCCATAAAATGGTTCATGGCATGACGGCGTTCGGCCTTGCCCCAGTCGGGATTGTCCTTTAAAAGCTCCACATACAGGCGGTTCAGGCGGCTGGTGGCGCGGATGTCGAAGGCGTTTTCCTTGATGGCGCGCACGGTCGAGATGCCCGCAAGCGCCAGAAAAAAGCCGAAATGATTGGGGAAATCGGGATAATCACAGGCAACGGTTTCCCCACTGGCCAGCTCCTCAGCCTCCAGCGTGTCGCCGTCAGTGGCCAGAATGTATTTGGCTTTGGCTTTGGTAGTGGCGGGGCTTTGACGCAGGGCATTCAGGGTATCGCCGACAGCGCCCGGCTCGCAGGTAGCGATATGAATGTTGTTGGTCTGCAGCACCCCGCCCCAGGGACCGGCAAAGTCGGACTTGTTGGATGCCCCCGCCCGCAGGCGCTTGAGGGTGGTGGCCTTGTTGCCGAACGCTTCCAGAAAACTGAAAGCGAACGCTGCCGGATCAAAAGGCTGGCTGGCCAGTTCCGATACGGCGGCTTCGATTTCTACGGCGTTCATAAGACGCGGTACACCTCAGCAGGCAGGTTATGGACTGTCAGCATGACCATTTTCAGCGGCTCCCATGAGATTGAGTGCCTGTATTCTGGTGGCGTGCATGCCCATGAGCAAGCATTATGATCTGGCAAGACTTTTCCGGACAAAATTTTAGGCGGCTTTCCTGTGCTTTTCCTCAAATTGAACAGGGCTCAGATAGCCAATTGTCGAGTGCCGTCTTTTGCGGTTATAGAACACCTCAATGAATTCAAAAACAGCCAGCTTTGCCTGCTCACGAGTTCCATACTGCTGGTGGGGATGTCGCCCGCATAAACGGTATCCGGTGCGCTGACTTCAAATGGCCGGTTCAGGTGATGGGGAGCGACAGGTAAGGTCTGATTAGCGTCCGTGGTCACTTGGAAAGCAGGCTTCACCTTGCTGGTCCGGTTCTGCTCCTTCATCAGCCGGCCAACACGGGCACGACTGACCACTTCCCCGTCGTCCTGCCGGTCTTTGCGTATCCGGCGTGCGCCATGGCATGGCTGGCTGACCTGATAAAAGTCGCGCACTTTTTCGCGGCGTCGCCGGTCTTCCTGAACCCGGCGGCTGACAGGACGCTTGAGCCACTCAGACCAGGCACGACTGGAAACACCGAATACCCGCCACCTCAGGCGGATGGAAAATTCTGCCTGATGGGCTTTCATAAAGGCGGACTTCACTCGCTTTCGCGCACAAAGTACGCCGCCGCTTTTTTTAACAGATGACGCTCCTCCTTCAAACATTTGTTTTCCTTGCGTAATTCCTTCAGCTCATCGTAAAGATGCTGCGGGTTAACGGCTTTGGACGTCGAGGCTGGCTGGCGGTGGTATTGGTTGATCCAGGTGTTCAGGGTATTTTCATTGACCCCCAGCTCCCGGGCTGTCTGGGCGATACTTTTATCCCCCTCCATGGCCAGTTGGACGGCTGACTCCTTAAACTCGGTGGCGTACGGTGGTTTGGCGGCTTGCTTCATGGTGGTTTCCTTCGTTCACGTCAACGATACTTGTCTTCGTGTGTCCGGGATAGTCTAACCACATCATTGTTAACGCCATACTACCAACATGGGATTCCGGCGGTGGTTTTCCAACAGGGGACTTGCACCCCATTAGTTCATGCCCATGACGGGCGTACACAAAGCGCTGCTGACGGACAAAATTTCCGCTGCGCTTCAAATTTGCCGCAGAGCGTGGCGTTATCCCCGCCGCCAGCTGGTTGTCCCTCCTGCATCCTCCAGCACCACACCCTGAGCCTTGAGTTCATCCCGAATGCGATCAGAGGCGGCCCAGTCCCTGCCGGCCCGTGCTTCCCGGCGTTTCTGCACCAGGGCTTCGATGGCAGTGTCGGAAAGTCCGTTATCGGCCATGTCATCACCCCGAAACCAGCTTTCCGCATCCCGCTCCAGCAGGCCCAGCAGGTTGGCCAGCCGTTTCAGCAGGGCCCCCGGTACCGCTGCGGCTTTCAGTCCTTCATCCTTGCGCAGGCGATTCACCTCGCGTACCAGCTCGAACAGTACGGCGATGGCTTCCGGGGTATTGAAGTCATCATCCATGGCGGTGCGGAAGCGGCACTCCTGATCACTGTCTGGCGGGGCATCGGCCTCCGGCAGCCCGCGCAGGGCCGTATACAGACGGTTCAGCGAAGCACGTGCATTATCCAGCGTTTCGGTGCTGTAGTTGAGCGGGCTGCGGTAATGGCTGTTGAGCATGAAATAGCGGATTTCATCGGCCCGGTACTGCGCCAGCACTTCACGGATGGTAAAGAAGTTGCCCAGGGACTTGGACATCTTTTCGTCATCAATGCGGATGAAACCATTGTGCATCCAGTAGTTCACATGCTGATGGCCGATGCAGCCCTCGCTCTGGGCGATTTCATTCTCGTGATGCGG